>JAZRWX010000116.1:0-14571 GCA_045599905.1 Acutalibacteraceae bacterium | reverse complement strand
CGCCAGTATTCACCCCTTATAGGGGTGGTGCATACCACCAGTTCACTGGTGGTTATGATTTTATAAAACAGAAAATCCCGCTCCGACAGTTGTCGGGGCGGGATCTTTTACTTAACAGAAAGAGTATTGCCGATCGATCAGCAAAATATAACGCGGATATTCCGTTCGGTCTTGCCGTCCGGCGTCAGCAGGTTGCCGTCCAGACGGACACCGTCTTCGTACATCGCGAATTCGCTGCCGCGTTCAAAGGAAAGGTTGAATTTACAGCCGCGGAAAACACGGGTGCATTTGTATTCATTCCAGTCGGACGGAACGCAGGGGTCAACGGTCAGCCCTTTCATGGTGGGCTGTAATCCTAAAATGTACTGGGTCGCCGCCATATACATCCACGCGGCGGTACCCGACAGCCAGGAAACGTTGGCATAACCGAATTTATCCGATTCCGGCCCGAAAATGTTGGAAGAGTAGACGTACGGCTCGGCACGGTAGACTTCCACGCCGGCCTTTTCCATGGTGTTGACCGGGATCAGCTGGCTGTAATATTCCCATGCGCGGTCGGCACGCCCCAGCATACATTCGGCAATGATCGCCCAGGTGTTGGCGTGGCAGAAAATGCCGCCGTTTTCGGAAGTGCCCTTGTTATAATTGGTCAGCGGATCTTCGGCGCTCGGATAATTTTCCATGGACGGATGGATCTTTTTGATGCCTAGCGGGGTATTCAGATATTTGTATACGTTATCCATGGCGCTTTCGCCGCGTTCTTTGTCGGCGTATCCGCATAAAACGGACCAGGTCTGGCTGTTCAGCCAGATTTTTGCCTGCGGTTCGGATTCGGAACCGAGGAACACGCCCTCGTCGGTCACGGCACGGCGATACCATTTGCCGTCCCACGCCTTTTCATTGACGTTGGCTTTCTGTTCGTCGTACAGTTTGCTGTAACGGGCGGCATCTTCGGTTTTGCCGATGGCTTCCGCCATTTCGGCGAGTTGTTTCAGGCAGATGCCGAACTGCATCGCCGTCCAGATGCTTTCGCCCAATCCCTTGCGGCAGACGCGGTACAGCGAATCGTTCCAGTCGGAACGAAGCATCAGCGGGAAACCGTTGCGTCCGATGTGTTCGGTGGTGAATTTTGCGGCAAGACACAGGTGTTCGTAAACGGTGGCTTCACCGCCGTCATAGAACGGAACGACCTCGTTCAAAAATTCGGTATTGCCGTCTTCCGCCAAAATGCGGTATACGGTCAGAATACTCCACAAATGGTCATCCGAATGGATCGTGGTGACCGGATCGTACCCTTCAATGGGGAAGTAATAGTGGTTGACGTGACCGTCGTTATACTGCTGGGACAGCAGTTCGCGCGTTTTGGCTTTCGCGTTGTCGTTGGTGATCGCCGCCACGGTCATGACGTCCTGCGCGGTATCGCGGTAGCCCGTGCCGCGGAACGTACCGGTGGCGTAGAAACTGATATTGCGGGAGAACAGGAAATTATACCAGACCTGATACGGATTCCACGTGTTGATCATGCGTTCGGCTTTCTTGTCGGGGATCTCGCAGGAAAAGCCGGAAAGCAGATCGTCGAATTTCGCTCCCAACTTTTCAAAAGCGGCTTCGCTGTAACCGGCGGTACGCACCCGGGCAAGAACATCGGCGGTGTCGGGACGTTTTGCGACGGCACCTAAATAGAACTGTACGGTAGTGCTGTCTCCGGCGGCCAGTTCGACCGGGATCTGCAACGCGCCGCAGGGATCACCGCCGCGCAGGGTGGTGTTGAAACAACCCCCGTTTTCCACGCCGACCGGATCGGCTTCACTGTGGTAACTGCCGACGAATTTTTCGCGGTTTCCGTCATAACTTGCCGGCATTCTGTCAGCAGCAAAAAAAATGTAGGGCGTTTCTTCACGGCGGGGCTGATCCTCGACCGCGTAATCGTACACGATGGCACCGCAGTCATCCTCGTAAAACACGTTGACCTGATGTTTGTTGTAGCACTGCCACTGCAATTCACGCATGAATTCCATCAGCGCGAACTCAATATAACCAAACACGTCCAGTGAACGGTCGCTGTCGGCGTTGTTGGTCAGGTCGGCTTTCATGATCAGCACGTCGTCATCAGGTGAAACAAAGGCGGTCAGTTTTGCCGAAAGACCGCCCTTTTCGGTCAGATAATAGGTGTAACCCATACCGTGCGCCGATTGGAATTTTTCGGGTTTGTCGGCGCAGGGCTCGGCCGTCAGCGAGTAATATTTGCCGGTCTTGCGGTCACGGATGTAAAGATACAGTCCGCTGCGGTCGGTCGGTAGATGGAAAAAGCGGTAGCGGTTGATGCGCCAGATCTGCGGAGAACGGTAAAACGCCAGCAGACCGCCTGCCTGGCTGATCATGGTGTGCATTTTGCCGTTAGACAAATAATTGATCCACGGGGTCGGCATATCGTAGCGGTCAAAAACCACTTCGCGCTTGTCGTCTTCAAAGTGAAAATCGTTCATGGAATATTCTTTTCTTGCCATTTTGAAAATCCTTTCGGTCTTATTTTGCGGGACGGGTCACGATATTGCTGTCGGACAGCGCCATTTCCTCGGTCGATACGGGTTGATACTGGTCGTTGATGATGCACAGTTCCACCGTGCCGTCGTCAAAAATAAAGGTGTTGCCCGAAAGCGGCGTCAGGGCTTTGGGCCCTACGCGGAACTGCAATCCGTCACCGGCCTTGAAGACGTTGTTTTTGAAGACCAGTTCTTCACTTTTTGCTCCGCCGATGACCATTTTCCCCTTGCAGGTCACGAGATTGTTTTCAAAGATATTGCCGGGGAAATTCATGTGGCAGGCAAAAGGCGCGTCGCAATCCTTTAAGATGTTGCGCTCTACCGTCCATGCTTCGCTGTGTTCGTCCAGATAAATGCCGTGGCAGGCACTGTTGAACTGCTCGTTATGGCTGATATCGGCAACGATATTATCACGGATAAAACCGTTTTTATAGCCGATCGAATAGATCGCCGCGCCGTCGTTGAGTTCCCGCATACAGTCGGTCACGATGTTATGCTCAACGCGGACGTTGTTGCCGCCCATGTTGATGCCCGAATAGGGCGCGTGCCAGACACGGTTGCCCAAAATATCACAATGCCGCCCGAAAATGCCGATCGCGGCAAAGGTATCCAACCCGATGTGGTGTACCAAACAGTTTTCGATTTTGGAACTGCAATACTGTTCCTGTTCTTCGTAAGGGGTGATTTCATATTCGTCATTGATGCCGACCCAAACGCCGGCACCGCCCAGATCGAAGAACGAACTTTCTAAAACCGAGATATTCTTTCCGTTCGTCCGCAGTCCCGATCCGCCGCTTTTACGGACGGTGACGTTTTGAACGGTCAGCCCGTCAAGGTTGCAGCCATCGATTGCCGCCGGCAGAGCACAGCCGCCGAATCCGGCAGGTTTCAAATCAAAGGAACAACCCTCAAAGGTCAGCCCTTTTAAGGTGATATTTTGACATTCCGTCAAAACGAGTACCCGGGTATGTAACGGCAGTTCGACAACTAAATTTTCCGCCGTCATTTCATCGTCCGGCCAGATGTAAACGGTCTTTTCCTGTTTGTCAAAATACCAATCCAACGGAGCGTGCATTCCTTCCGCCACGTTGAAGAAAACATATTCCTGGTGGAAGAACGCACCGGGCGGATGGAAACATTCGGGAGATAACGTAAAGGTGTGTTTTTCGCGATCCATTCCCACAACGCCGGTAAAGGATTCGTCCCAATCGTGATAGACGATCACTTCGGCATTGCGCCAGTTGAAGTTTTCGGGAATATCTTCGGGTTTATACTGAAAAGTAGTCAGTTCTTCGTGCGTGGGTTTGCGTTTCCAGCCGTTGCCGAACGTGCTCATCCACGGCACGTCCCACTTGGTTTCGTGCAGTAACTTTCCGGTGTGGGGGAAGCGGGCGCGGTGAAGATATTTGCCGCCTGCGACCAACATTCTGAAATCCGGCGTTTCGTCAAAATCCAGTTTGCGTTTTAAGTAGCCGGTCTTTTCGTCCTTTTCAAAGCCGGATACCGGCACACTGCCGGAAAAGACGGCTTCTCCCGTGCCGTCGCCCTCAATGATCAGACCGTTATCCTCTTTGCCCAATTCCACGTGGGTGTCACAGTACAGTCCCGGACGGACTAAAATATGCCGGATGCCGGTTTGCCGTGCTTTTTCGACCGCGGCTTTAAGGGTATTGATCTCGCCGTTCGGCGAAAGAATGATTTTTTCCATAATATCACCTGCTAGAAAGTTTATATTTTCTGAACACAAACACGATACCTGCCCGGGTGAGCAGGGTTTTCCTCAATGACTTCTTCATGGTCGCACGAAACGTTTTTCAAAGTAACGGTTGCCGCGGGGTATACCATTTCCTCGTAAGGCAGTACATCCACGCCGATTTTTGTATTGCCAAGCACACAGTCTTCAAGATAAATGTCATCCATGGCAGTACGGGTAAAGAGGAAACATTTGATGTTGTTTTCCACCGTAACGTTTTCAAAGCGGATGTTCCGCTGAACAGGTGCATCTGACCCGGGATAATAGCTGTGTGACCAGTTATCATCGTCAAAGTGGATGGAAAAGGCAACGTCACGTTCCTTCTTTAACTGAATGTTGCGGAAGGTCACGTTTTCACAGCCGCAGTTGCGGCAGATGTTTTCATCCTGCACCATCACCCAGTCAATGCCGTCCAGCACGGCGTGACCGCTCTTGTGGGTGGGCGGTGTTACCGAGGTGTAAATCTGCCCGTCGGGACGCATACAAGCACGGTAGATACGGCCGTCCGATACAACGCTGTCCGAGTTGCGGATCATCATTCCTTCGGACCAGTCACACCAGGATCCGGCCAGAATGCGGGCGAAGAAACCGACGGTATCATCGTCGGCAAGATCAACGCAGTTTTCGATCAAACCGTTCCGGATCCAGCCCAACTGCGGGTTGGAGGTGACATAGTCGTGCGCGTTCAGCGCGATCGGATCGTCAAAGGTACGGAAAAGGCCGTCCCGGACGACAAATCCGCTGCCGGTACCGAAATGGACACCGTCTTTTTTGCCTTCGATACGCACGTTTTCGACGGTGGCGTTTTCAAAGGTGCAGATCTGTATGCAGAAATTTTCCTTGGTAACGTCCATACACTCAAAATCGCTGATCAGCAGATTCTTGATGTAGAAAAAGGATAACTGCCCGGCAAGACCGGTAATGGGCGCGTCAAAATACCGCCCTTCCACACCGTTGCAGATCAGCCGCATTCCCCGGATGGTGATGTTGCTGTCATAGGTATGTGTAAACGCGCCGCGGTTCACGAAAACGTAATCAGATAAAACGTCCGGTTCCTTGCATCGCTGGCGGCGGATCGTTACCCCTTCTCCGAAGACCAGTTCGGTATCGGAAGAAAGTAAGACGGTCCGGTCCAGATCATAGATACCGGCTTTGGCAATCTCAATCCGTCCTCCGCGATCGCAGAGTTCCTGTAAGATCGCGGCGTTTTCTTTCCCCGTGTAGGCGGGATCGGGCATTTTTTCAATAGGCATGGCGTGCTCCTTTCAAGTTGGCGTGCAGCAGATATTTTCACCGCAAAATCATATACGGTCGGTCGTGCCAATGCGTTCGGCGAACAACCCCGAAAAGGAAAGACAGCCGAACAACGTCGGAATCGGAAAAAGAATGATTTGCTGAATATTAACGTTATTAAAAATAATTATAACATATAATACTGCAAATTACAAACTTTTTATTTGACCGCGGTGAACGGAATGAAAGAGAATTGACAAACGGTAGAACGGCGTGTATGATAAGTACAGAAAAACAGAGGTATGAGGGATTATGAAAGAAGAAATCTTAAAACGTGTAAACTTATATTTGTTTGACATGGACGGAACGCTGTATCTGGGAGACCGGCTGTTTGATTTTACAAAAGAACTGCTTGAAAAAATACGGCAAAGCGGCGGAAAGTATCTGTTTATGACCAACAATTCTTCCAAAAGCGTTTTGTCTTACGTAGAAAAACTGAAACGGCTGGGAATCGAGTCCTGCTATGACGATTTTATGACCTCGTCGCAGGCGACGGTGTATTATCTGAAAAAATATCATCCTGCCGCGCGTCTGTACGTCTGCGGTACCGAATCGCTGAAAAAAGAACTGGAAAGCAACGGCTTTCCAGTCACCGAAAATCTTTCTGATGTCGATGCCGTCATTATGGGGAACGATACCGAACTGACCTTCAAAAAACTGGACGACGTCAGCCGCCTGCTGACCGCGCGGGATCTGCCGTATATCGCCACGAATCCCGATTACGTCTGCCCGACGGAGTACGGTTTTGTGCCCGATTGCGGCAGTGTTTGTGATATGATCTTCAACGCCACGGGCAAACGGCCGACGGTCATCGGCAAACCGCAGGCGCTGATGCCGCAGCTTGCCATGGAAAAAACGGGCACCACCCCCGACCGTACCGCGGTGGTGGGGGATCGCATCTATACCGATACCAAAAGCGGCATCAATGCCGGATGTGTGACCGTTCTTGTCATGAGCGGCGAAACCACGCAGGCAGTGCTGGACCGTTCCGAAGACCGCCCGGATTATGTTTTTGACAGCGCCGGAGAAATTATGCGGTATTTGTAAAAGCCGTCGGGGAAACAGATCGAAATGAAACACAAAGAAACGTTTTACACCAGTGACCGGAACGAATGGCGGCAATGGCTTTCCGAAAACTTTGAAACTAAAACTGAAATATGGTTCGTGTTCCCGACCAAAGATTCGGGCGAAGCGGCGCTGTCTTATATCGACGCCGCCCGGAAACGCCCGGAAGAATTCAGAAAGCGGCTTGACATTTTTCTTGCCAAAACGCGCGCGAACAAACTGATCACGGGGTTCGGCGGGATCGATAAATATTATTAATATATGGCTTTTGACCGTTTTTATGTTATCGAAACGATTATTCCTGACGGGACTTTTTGTTGCCGATAAAGAAAATGAAAAACAAAACGCTGATCAACAGCATATACGGGTAGATCAGATATTTCATGATCTGGAACGCGTTGATCGTCAATCCCAGTTCACCGGCCGCGCTGATGGCTACCAGCATTTGCGCGCCGTAGGGGATAATGCCCTGGAAAATGCAGGAAAACGTATCTAATATCGAAGCGGCTTTGCTGCTGCGGATGCCGTACTCTTTCGACATTTCTTTGGCGATCGGGTTGGCCATGACAATGGCGACGGTGTTGTTGGCGGTGGCAATATCCATTGCGCCGACCAGTAATCCCATACCGACCTGTCCGCCGCGGTTTCCCTTGAAAACTTTTTTGATAAAGTTGAGCAAAGCGTCAAATCCGCCGTATTCACGGACCAGCGCGCAGATCGCGGAAACCAGTATGGCGACCATTGCGGTTTCAAACATACCGGCGGCACCGGTACCCATATTGGTGATCAGGTCGGTCGGGGCAACGGCACCGGTGGCAAGCATGATCACGGCACCGCTGAGGATACCCACCATCAGCACGACAAAAACGTTAATGCCGACCACACCGCCGATCAGAACGAGAATATAGGGGATGATCTCTACCAGATTGTATTTTTCCAGGATCACACCTCCGCTGTAACTCTTGATCGAAAGCAGGACGAACAGCGCCAGCGAAACGATCGCCGCGGGCAGCGCGATCCAGAAATTTTCCTTGAATTTTGATTTCATCGGACAACCCTGCCCGTTGCAGGCGGCAATGGTCGTGTCCGAAATGAACGACAGGTTATCACCGAACATGGCACCGCCGACAACTGCGCCGATACACAGCGGCGCGGCAAACCCCGAAGCGTTGGCAACGGCGATCGAGATCGGGGTGATCAAGGTAATCGTTCCGACCGAAGTGCCCATGGCAAGCGAAACCAGACACGCAACGATGAACAGCACGGCAACGGCAAATTTTGCCGGAATGATGGAAAGAATGAAATACGCCACGCTTTCCGCGGAGTTTCTGCCGACAACACCGACAAAAATACCGGCTTCCAAAAAAATCAGCAGCATGGTGATGATGTTGGGATCGCCGACACCTCCGCCCATGATTTTCAGTTTATCGTCAAATTTCAGCGCTTTGTTTTGCAGGCAGGCCACCAGCAGCGCGATCAGAAAGACCACAATGATCGGGATGTTGTAGAAACCCATCGGGATCTTCAAAATGTATTCAAAAGCAATACCGCATCCGAGATACAGCAGAATGAATACAAGAATCGGGATCAATGCTTTTGCGTTTCCTTTTTTCATAATACGACCTCATTTTTGTTTTTTCGGCAAAACGCTAAGTGAAGACAGTATATCACAAAGCGAATTGAAATACAATAATAAAAGCCACTCCGCTTCGGAATGGCTCAAAAAAGTTTTATTTTTCATCATCCGGCACTTCCACGTACGTGTCGTAATACTGTTCCTGAAAGCGGATCGCGTCGGCGATCTGTCCGGCGCTGAAAGTCATGCCGTCCGGCGCGGCGATCAGTTTGTCTTCCACGTCGTTCCTGCGGTAGACGATTCCGATGATCCGGCAGGTGTATTCCCGTACCGGGTGATCAACGCCCAGCAGATACACGTCAAGTTCTTCGCCGTCTCCGCCGAGTACCCCCGGAATATATCCGTAGTTGACGGGGTAGTGCAGGGCATAGTCTTTTTTCTGATGAATGTATCCGATCGGCCGGTCGATCACGATAGTCACCGTTTTGCCGAGATACGACCGGACCAGTTTTTTTCGTTCTTGGGCTGTCATATTCTTCTCCGTTCGATCAGTCTTTTTTGGTGATCTGCGAAAAATCAACGGTGCCGTTGCCCGGTTCCAGGATCACGCCGTCCAGCGCGGAACTGTATGAAAGGCAGGTCGTTTCAAATGCCAGCGGGATCACGTGATCGTCTTCCAGCATCCGCTTCTGGATGGCGGCGGCATTCACCTTGCCTTTTTCGGGCAGATCAAGGTAGTGCCGCAGATTGCTGTCGGTCGCGGTCAGCGGAAAGACCGCCATCTGCAAGGTCTGTTTTTTGAGTTGTTCGGTCAACGCCTGCGGATCTTTGGCGGGTGCGGTGTTGATAAACGCGTTCAGGTGCTGCTGCCAGTGCCCGACAACGGAATTGATCAGTTGCCTGATATCCGGATTGGCGGTTTCATTATAATACAGCGTCGTTTTCGGGAACCCGTCTTCGGTGTTTTCCAACGCGTCCCGGAAGGTTTCTTTCGCGGTGGTCAGATCGTATTTTTTAATGCCGGCCCCGTCGGCGCCGTCGATTTGAAAGATGGACGGAAACAATGAATTCGCCGCCCGGAAACCACTTGGCAGGACCATGGCTTCGCGGTTGACGGATCGGGCAAAGGCACGGCGCATTTCGGGAGAATAATCCATACCGATCGTCAGTACCCAGCAGATGTTTTCGACCGTGGCTGTTCTGAAACCTTTTTCTTCGGCGGTTTCAGCGTCGGAACCCGACAGCAGCGCCAGGTCCATATCCCCGTCGGTCAGGGCGCGCAGGGCGTTCCCGTCATCCGAACAGGACAGGAAAACCTCGGCGTTTTTGGCGGAAAAATCTCCGTAATACTCGGCGTTCTTTTTCAGCCGGATTCCGAAATCCAACTGATTCCATTTGGCAAGATAATACGAGCCGTTGCATAAAACGGTCTTCCGGTCCAGCCCGTATTTGCCGACACATTCATCGAAAAACGCGCGGTGGCAGGGCATACACGGCGCGGTCGTCAGCAGTTCCGGAAAATCGGCGCTGCTGCGCGTCAGTGTAACGGTCAGCGTGTGCGCGTCCGCGGCGCGGACGTTCAGGGTGGAAACGTCGGCTTTTCCGGCAAGGATCGCGGCTGCGCCGCCGATCATGTTCAGTCGTTGAGCGTGGGGGGAAGCCGTCGCGGGATCGACCGCGCGTTGAAGACCGAAAACAAAATCGTCGGCTGTCAGCGGCTCGCCGCTGTCCCAATGGGCGTCCTCACGCAGATAAAAAATATAGGTCAGTCCGCTTAATTCGTACCGTTCCGCGACCCCTGGTACGATATCGCCGTCGACGTTTTTGCGCAATAACCCTTCGTACAGGTTCCGCACCAGGATCAGTTCCGACGCGGTGGAAGCGGTTTGCGGATCCAGCGCCGCAGGTACGTCCGGCAGTTCAAAATACAGTCGGGCGTCGGTATTTTCTTGTTCGCAGCCCGCCATCGGCAACAGCAGGAACAGTGCGGTCAGCAGGGCGATCAGGCGTTTGTATTTCATGGTTTTTACACTCCGTTTACAGTCTGATACCAGTATACAATATGTATCGGCGCAATGCAATCAAAATTTATTTTTTATTTGTCAAGAAAAAAACTTGACAAGTCGTTCCGGCTGTGGTATACTGTTTCGCGTTGAGGTGGATTTTCATGCCGAAAGATTTATATGTTTCCGCTTTGCTGGACGTTTACGGCGCTTTTTTAAGCGAAAAACAGCGCGCGCTGGCGGGGCATTATTATAATGACGATCTTTCGATCAGCGAGATCGCCGAAAACGAAGGGATCACCCGTCAGGGGGTCAGCGATCTGATCAAACGCACCGAAGCGCAGCTGCGCGGATGGGAAGACGAATGCCGCTATTGCGCGACCTTTCTGCGCCTGAAAACACTGGCGGAGGAAACGCGCGCCGGTGAAGCGGATGATCTGGAAGAAATGCTGGATCTGATCGAAAAATTATAAAGGGAGGCGCCGTGATATGGCATTCAATAATTTGACTGATAAACTTAACGGCGTCTTTAAGCGCCTGCGTTCCAAGGGCAAACTGACCGAAACCGACGTCAAGGAAGCCATGCGTGAAGTGCGTCTGGCACTGCTGGAAGCCGACGTCAACTATAAAGTCGCGAAAGATTTTACCAACACCGTCGCTGAAAAATGCATCGGCGAAAATGTTATGGAAAGTCTGACCGCTCCGCAGATGGTCATCAAGATTGTGCGCGAAGAACTGACTGCGCTGATGGGCAGTGAACAGGCACGGCTGAAAACCTCTTCCCGACTGCCGACCGTCATTATGATGTGCGGCTTGCAGGGTTCCGGTAAAACGACCCATTCCGCCAAACTGGCCAAATATCTGAAAAAGCAGGGACACCGTCCCTTGCTCGTCGCCTGCGATATTTACCGTCCCGCCGCCATCGAACAGTTGAAGGTCGTCGGAAAAGCGGTGGATGTCCCGGTCTTTGAAATGGGCACCGAAAAGCCCGAAAAAATCGCCGACAAGGCCATTCATCACGCCCGTGACTACGGTTACGACTACGTGATCCTCGATACCGCCGGACGTCTGCATATCGATACCGAACTGATGGACGAACTCCGCCGGGTTACCGAGGCGGTCGAAGTGCATAACATCCTGCTGGTCATCGACGCTATGATCGGTCAGGACGCGGTCAACGTGGCAAAATCGTTCCACGACATTCTGGCGATCGACGGTGTCATCCTGACCAAACTGGACGGTGACACCCGCGGCGGTGCGGCGCTGTCGGTCAAGGCCGTTACCGGAAAACCGATTCTGTTCGCCGGTGTCGGTGAAAAGCTGGACGATCTGGAAGAATTCCATCCCGACCGTATGGCACAGCGCATCCTCGGTATGGGCGACGTGCTGTCGCTGATCGAAAAGGTGGAAACCGAACTGGATGAAAAGCAGGCGGAAGAAACCGCCCGCAAATTGCAGGAAAACCGTTTCGATCTCAACGATCTGCTGGATCAGTTCCGTCAGATCAAAAAAATGGGCTCGGTCAAAAGTCTTTTGTCCATGCTGCCCGGTATGGAAAGTAAATTGCAGGACGTGGACGTGGACGAGCGGCAGATGCTCCGCATGGAGGCGATCATTACTTCCATGACCGAAAAGGAACGGACGCATCCCGATATTCTCAACGGTTCCCGCCGGAAGCGTATCGCCGCCGGCAGCGGGGTCACGGTTGAGGAGGTCAACCGCCTGATGAAGCAGTATGACCAGATGAAAAAAATGTTCAAACAAATGAATTCCAAAGGCGGAAAACGCCGCATGATGCGCCAGATGGGCGGCATGGGCGGTATGAATTTCCCCGGTGGCTTCGGTTTTTAAGAGCTGATACGGCTTATTAAAAATAGATATTTTGTGATGGAGGTGCAAGAAAATGGCAGTAAAGATCAGACTGCGCCGCATGGGCGCGAAGAGAGTTCCTTTCTACCGCGTTGTCGTGGCGGATTCCCGTTACCCGCGTGACGGTCGTTTCATCGAAGAAATCGGTTTCTACGATCCGACCAAGGATCCCGCCAATGTTCAGATCGACGCTGAAAAGGCGAAGAAATGGATCTCGAACGGTGCTCAGCCGACCGATACCGTTAAAGATTTGTTGAAGAAGAACGGTATTCTGTAAAAGATCGTGAGGGAAAACACATGAAAGAACTTTTGATCTCGATTGCTTCCGGTCTGGTACAGGATCCGTCCGCGGTCACCGCTACGGAAGACGCTCCGGATGCAGAAGGCGTTATCGTCTATCATCTGCACGTTGCGCCCGACGATATGGGCCGTGTGATCGGTAAGCAGGGACGTATCGCGAAAGCGATCCGTACCGTTATGCGTGCCGCCGCGAATCGCAATAATCAGAAGATCGCCGTTGAAATTGATTAACGGCACCGACCGAAGAATTTCTTCGGTCCAAACGAATTTTCAAGCCCCTCGAACGAGGGGTTTTTCTATCATACGGAAAAGAGGGCTTCTATGAAAAAACAGTATCTGGAAACCGGAAAAATCGTCGGAACGCACGGAGTCAAGGGCATGGTGCGTATTCAGCAGTGGTCCGATTCGGGCGAATTTCTGACGCAGTTCGGGCGCTTTTATCTGGATGCCGCCGGCGAAATGGTTTTAGAAGCCGAACGTGTTCAGCCGCACGGAACGGTGACTTTGGCGAAATTCCGCGGTGTCGATTCGATCGAGTCTGCGGAAGCCCTGCGCGGAAAGGTGCTTTATATCGACCGCGCGGACGTGCAGCTGCCGGAAGACCGGTACTTTGTCAGCGATCTGCTGGGCTGTACGGTTTACGCGGCGGATGAAACGACCGTTCTGGGTGTTCTTTCGGATGTTTCCGAAACCGGCGCGAATGATGTCTGGCACGTGAAAAACGGTGAACGCGAGTATCTTGTGCCCGCGGTGGATGAAATGATCGTGTCGGTCAGCGTGGAAGACGGCCGGATCGTGCTGGATCCGATAAAGGGGATTTTTGACGATGCGAATTGATATTATGACGCTGTTCCCCGAAATGTGCGAAACGGTGCTGAATGAAAGTATCATCGGCCGTGCGCGCAAAGCCGGAAAAATGGAACTGCACTGCACCAATATCCGTGATTTTTCGGAAAATAAGCACCATAAAGTTGACGATATGCCCTACGGCGGTGGCATGGGAATGATCATGGCACCCCAGCCGATCTGCTCGTGTTATCAAAGTCTTTACGGCGAAAACGAACCGAAACCGCATCTGATTTACCTGTCGCCGAAAGGCAAAACGATGACACAGCAGCGGGTAAAAGAACTGGCGCAGATGGACCGTATCGTTCTGCTGTGCGGTCATTACGAAGGCGTGGACGAGCGCGTGCTGGAAGAAATTGTGGATGAGGAGATCTCGATCGGGGATTATGTGCTGACTGGCGGTGAACTGCCGGCGCTGGTACTGACCGACGCGGTCTGCCGGATGCTTCCGGGCGTTTTGTCCGATGACCTCTGTTTTGAAGAGGAAAGCCATTTCGCCGGGTTGCTGGAATATCCGCAGTATACCCGTCCGCCCGTCTGGCATGAACGGGAAGTGCCGCCCGTGCTGATCTCCGGCGATCACGCCAAGGTCGACCGCTGGCGTCGTGACCGTTCGATCGAAATCACGTTTGACCGCCGCCCCGAAATGCTGGACTCGGCGCCACTGGATAAAAAAGACAAAATTTTCCTGGAAAATCTGAAAATCGCAAAAGATAACTCGACAGAATAAGTCAAAATAAACAAATATGATGTTTGAACTTCACAACATATTGGAAAATTATTAGAACTTATGAACAAAATATTGACGATTACATTTAATGTGGTATAATACAGTTATCAGATGAATTTTCATAAAGGAGATTTGTAGTCATGTGTGTTAAAGATGTTGTTATTCAGAATCAGGTTGGTCTTCATGCACGTCCGGCCACGTTCTTTATCCAGAAGGCAAATGAATATAAGTCTTCTATTTGGGTAGAAAAGGACGAACGCAAAGTCAACGCGAAGAGTTTGCTGGGCGTTTTGTCACTGGGCATTGTCGGCGGCGCGACCATTAAGATCATTGCCGACGGCAGCGACGAAAAGGAAGCCATGGATGCGCTGATCGCGCTGGTGGATTCCGGCTTTGTCGATTAATCAGTAAATTACGGTCGTGACCGGCCGTAAATATCCGGGTGTGGCGCAGCTGGTAGCGCGCTTGACTGGGGGTCAAGAGGCCGCAAGTTCAAGTCTTGTCACTCGGACCATATCGAGTGTTCATAAGGGATTTGACCTATGAACACTCGATTTTTCTTTGAAATCAACATTCTTCTGATGTATGAGCAG
>JAZRWX010000115.1:0-5645 GCA_045599905.1 Acutalibacteraceae bacterium | reverse complement strand
TCTGCCAATTCCGCCATACCCGCATATCAAATTGTCACGCATTTATCAGCGCAAAAGTTATTATATCATAAACTTCGGAAATGTCAAGAAAAAATTTAATTCTTTTTGCTTTTTTTGCCGCCGTAAGGCGGTTTTTTTCGTTTTTGGGCAAGATGTCGGTGTATGTCGGCAACTTTTCTGTTATGATATCCGCGTCGGGAGGGAAGACATGAAAGAAAACGATAAATTTTTCAGATCGACCTTAAAGTCGCTTTTGAACGAAAGACTTTCACAGGCGGAAGAGCAGTCCCTGAAGGACGAGGGGTTTCAGTTGAAACATCCGACCAGAAAGACCGCGGTGATGATTGCTCTTTACAAAAAGGCGGCGGCAGGGGACCTCTCGGCAATAAAGGAACTGCGCGGCATCGTCGGGGAACCGAAAGACGCGGCGGCAGATTCCGCAAAAACGGTGGTGATCGTTGATGATATCGGAAAGCAGACTCTCTGAAATCGTCGGGCAGGGGTATGACGGTTTCTGGAACTGTACTGCCCGGTATCGGGTGCTGAAAGGCGGCAAAGGTTCCAAAAAAAGCACGACAACGGCGCTCAATTTCATATACAGGCTGATGAAGTTTTCCGGCGCCAACCTGTTGGTTGTGCGGCAGGTCATGAATACCCACAGGGATTCGACCTTCGCGCAGTTGAAATGGGCGCAGGAGCGTCTCGGTGTCAGCCACCTCTGGCAGAACACCGTTTCTCCGCTGGAAATGACGTTTTTACCGACGGGGCAGAAAATTCTTTTCCGCGGATTCGATGACGTTTTGAAATTGGCGTCCACCACCGTGCCGAAAGGCCATTTGAACTTTGTCTGGGTCGAAGAGGCGTACGAGATCGGCAACGAAGCCGATTTCGATAAATTAGACCTTTCCATGCCGCGCGGAAACGTGCCGGCGCCGCTGTTTAAACAGACGACGCTGACCTTTAATCCGTGGAGTGCGACCCACTGGCTGAAAAAGCGCTTTTTCGATGCGCCGTCATCGGAAACGGCGACCTTTTCGACCAACTATCTGATCAACGAATTCTTAGACGGGACCGACCGTCAGGTTTTCGAACGGATGAAACGTGACAACCGTCGTAAATACGAGGTTGCCGGACTGGGGAACTGGGGCGTTGCCGAAGGGCTGGTTTATGAAAACTGGCAGGTTGGTGTGCCCGATATCCCGCCCGGGCAGGAAGAGAACTGGCAGAACTTTTTCGGATTGGATTACGGATATACCAACGATCCTACGGCCTTTATAGCGTTCAAGGTCAACCCGTTGGACAGGCAGTTGTTCATATTCGATGAGTTTTACCGCCGCCGAATGCTCAACCGGGATATCGCCGCCGAGATCACGGCACGCGGCTACGCCAAAGAGCGCATCCGTGCCGACAGCGCCGAACCCAAGTCCAATGACGATCTGCGGCGTATGGGGATTTCCCGTATTACGCCGTCGGTCAAAGGGGCGGACAGTATTCTCAACGGCATTGACCGCATTTCGGAATACCGCATTTTCGTGCATCCGAACTGTGTCAATACCGTCCGTGAACTTTCGACCTATGCTTATATCCCCGGCAGTTCGGTGCCGCGCGACTGTGACAACCATCTCATGGACGCGCTGCGCTATGCCTTTGAGGATGTACGCTATTTTCATCCGGAACAGAAAAAACCGACCCGCCCGTCCCTGCGCGGCGGGATCGAAAAAAACGATTTTTACGGAGGTTGGAACGGATGACAGTATTATACTGCGCCGTATTCGGCGCGGTGGCGTTTGTGCTGGGCGTGACCGTGGGATATCGCTATTCTGCGGAAAAACCGCCAAAAGAACCGCCGCTTTGTCCGAAACCGAAAGTTGAGCCCATCGCGGATGAGACCCGCAATTTTCTCAACTATGACGGGACCCAACAACGATAAGGAAAGGGAAACTGAAAATGGAAGAAAACGTGATGAGTGAAGCGGTCTCCCAACCACAGGAACGACCGTCGGACACTTCATCGGGACAGATCCGTATCCCGATCAAATTCAACAAGGAATCCCGTGAACTGTCGCTGGAAGAAGCGTCGTCCTACGCGCAGAAGGGAATGAAATATGACCTGATCCGCCCGGATTTCGAACGCCTGCGCCGTCTGGCACAGCAGCGCGGAAAAAGTCTGCCGGATCTGGTGGATGCCCTTTGTAACGAGGATCGGGACAGCCGCAAAGCCAAACTGCTGGAACAGTGCGGCGGCAACGAGGAACTGGCACAGCACGTCATGGAACTGGAAGAAGCCGCCGATCCGCGGGAAGATTCTTTTGATGAATTGCGTGAAAATTTCCCGGAATTCACTACACCGCAGGCAGTGCCGGAGGCCGTTCGCGCGGCAGCGGCGCAAAAGGGTACCCGCCTGCTGGATGAATACCTGCGCTATCGGTTACAGCAGAACCGTCAGCGCAGAAACGCCGAAGCCGATCGCCGCCACGCGGATGAATCGGCTGTCGGGTCACAGAAAAGGTACGCCGTCGGGGTCGATCCGGTTCAGGCGGAGTTCCTGCGCGGGATCTGGGGCAGATAACGCTCCGCCCGCCCATTGTAAGGAGGAAATATTCGAATGCCCATCAATTCTTTGGAAACCGCAAGCAGATATTCGGAAGAACTCGATCAGCTGTTTGCACAGAAAAGTGTTACCGGTTTCTTTGCCGATAACGCACTTGCCACTAAATTCGTCGGCGCCAAGACCGTGATCATCCCCGAAGTGGATTTTCAGGGCCTTGCCGACTATGACCGTGACACGGGATTTTCCCGCGGCAGTATTTCGGTCAGCAATACGTCCTACACCATGTCCATGGACCGTGCCCGCAGTTTGCAGATCGACCGTGAGGATATGGACGAAACCGGCATTGCAAATCTTGCCGGAAAGATCCTCGGCGAATACGTCCGCACCAAGGTCGTGCCGGAATGTGACGCCTACGTGCTTTCCAAACTGGCAGGTGTCGCCGCCAACCGTTCCAATCTGATCGACGGCGATATCGACAAACCGTTTGAAGCACTCTGCGATCTGATCCAGGCGGTCCAGGAAACCGTCGGTCATGATGAGGAACTGGTCGCTTTCGTGGATAACGCGGTGTATGCCGCCCTGCAAAAGACCGACGAGTTCACCAAAACGGTCGATATTGCCCAGTTTAAGCAGGGCGCGGTCGATCTGACCGTGCGCTCGCTCAACGGCGTGGCGATCATTCCGGTCGTTTCGGAACGCATGAAGACCAGTTACACCTTCAACAACACCACCGCCGGCGGCTTTACCCCCGGTGCCAACGCGCGTGAGATCTATATGCTGGTCTGCCCGAAAAAGGGTGCCCATCTGGTCAAGAAGACCGAACAGATGCGTATTTTCACGCCGGAACAGAACATTGACGCCGACGCGTATAAATTCGATTACCGGATTTATTATGACGTTTTTGTTCAGAAATCCGGGCTGGATACCATCTGGGCATGGGTCTCTCCCGCCATTACCGTCAGCGCACAGCCGTCCAATAAGTCGGTGACCGCCGGCTCGATCAGCGGCAGTCTGTCGGTAACAGCGTCCGCCGGCAGCGCGACGCTGACCTACCAGTGGTATGAAGCGGAAGACGCTTCGGGTAACGGCGCGGTCAAGATCGCCGATGAAACTTCGGCATCCATGACCATTCCGACCGATCTGACCGCCGGTACGTACTATTACTTCGTCAAGGTGATCGTGGACGGCATCGCCGCGACCGCGTCCACCGTCGCCAAGGTTACCGTTGCATAATCTTCGCGTCGGTAATTTCCGTGGGGGAACGGGCTCCGTTCCCCTGCGATACGATAGGAAGGAGAAAACGGTATGAAATTTGAACCGACCGAAATTTTTCGGGAATATCACGACGGTGTCCGTGTGAAATCGGCGCTGGGCGACCGCGGTCTGTACGAGCAAAGCGCGATCAACGAACGCTTTTATAACGGCGATCAGTGGTACGGCGCGAAATGCGGAAACGACCGGCCGCTGGTACGGCATAACGTGATCCGACGGATCGGGGAATTCAAAATAGCGCAGATCCTCGGCTCGCCGATCGCCGTCCGTTTCAGTGCCGACGGCATTCAGGATATCCAACCGGACCGCCGCGGTATACAGCGTCGCAAACACGCGCTGGCATCCGGCGCCGAACAGTTCGGTGCCGACCGCACGGAAGACGAAGTCAACCTGATCATGTCGGCGTTGAGCGATTACCGCAACGTGACCGCCGAACGGGTCGCGCTGAACGACCTTTGCGGACGGATGCTGAAAAACGCGTACGTCAGCGGTACCGGGGTGCTGTATACCTATTGGGACGACACCCTGCGTACCGGTCTGTACGCCGATGACGCGCACAGTACGCCCATCATCGGGGATATCGCCTGCGAAGTTCTGCGCATTGAAAACGTCTATTTCGGCGATCCGTACGGCGACAGCGTGGAGGATCAGCCCTATATCATCATCGCGTCCCGGCAGAATGCCGACACCGTCCGCAGGGAGGCACTGCGTTACGGCGCGACACCGCATATCCTGCGCGAACTGGCAGGGGATGAAGACGGAAAGATCCTGGTTCTGACGCGTCTTTATAAAGAATATGAAAAGAACGGTACCTGCACGGTACGCTGTATCAAAGTGACCGAACGCGCGGTCGTGCGTCCCGCGTTCGATACCCGCCTGCGAATGTATCCGCTGACGGTTTTCAACTGGGAAAACCGCGCGGGATCGGTCTACGGCGACAGCGAAGTGACCTATCTTGTCCCGAATCAGATCGCCATCAACCGCATGATCACCGCCAAAGTCTGGGCGACCATGACCATGGGAATGCCCATGATGGTCGTCAACGGCGATACCGTGACCGAAAACATTACCAACGATCCCGGTCAGATTATCCGCATTTACGGCAGTAACGAGGACGTCGCCGGCGCGGTGCGGTACGTTTCTCCGCCCGATTTCAGCATCGGTCTGGATCAAAGCGTCAATACGCTGATCGAAAACACGCTGACGCAGTCGGGTGCCAACGCCGCCGTGCGCGGGGACGACAAGGCGGAAAACGCCACGGCGATCATCACCCTGCGAAACACCGCCACGCTGCCGATGCAGTTGATGCGCAGCCGTTTCTACGATGCCGTCGAGCGGCTGTCCCGGATCTGGGCGGATTTCTGGATCACCCAGTACGGCACACGGAAGATCCGCATCGAGGATGAAAGCGGAACGTGGTATCTGCCCTTTTCGGCGCCGCGGTACCGTGATCTGCTGATCTCGGCGCGTGTGGACGTCGGCAACGATACGGTATACGGCACGCAGGAAAGCGTGCAGGTGCTGAACGATCTGTTCGATAAGGGCATGATCGACCGCCGGCAGTATCTCAAACGTCTGCCGAAAGGGCTGGTTTCCGACGTGGACGGTCTGCTGGAAGAAGAACCACAGGAAAAAGAGGAGGAATCGTCATGAAGCAGTGCGGATACGATCTTTATCAGCGCGCGGCGGCAATGCTGGGGCTGACCGATGCCGCGGCGGAACAGGCGGGTCTGCTGCGGCACGTTCGCGATATGGTGTACGAACTTTGCCTGGACCTGCGCTTACCGCCGCCCGAAACGGTCAGCGATCCGATCGTTCTGACC
>JAZRWX010000114.1:0-7867 GCA_045599905.1 Acutalibacteraceae bacterium | reverse complement strand
TGGCGGTATAGCCGCCGATGATTCCCTCTTTTTCCAGACGGGACAACCGTGCCGCCGTGGCAGGTGAAGACAGAAATACCTTTTCCGCCAGCACTTTGAGCGGTGTGCGCGCATTTTCCTGCAACAGTGAAATCAGTTGTAAATCAATATGATCCATATCGGTTTCCCCCGATCAAAGTGTTCGGATGAATTTCGTCAATTCTTCCGTGCGATCAAATTCCCCGGCCGTTTTTCTTTTCCCTGGAACGGTAATAGAAATACAGGCAAAGGTCAATGGACACCATCACGAAATTCAGAATATAAATGGCGAAAACCCACCATTTGGACGGATTCCAGTTAACGATCTTTCCCGCGATACCGCAGACGTAACCAAAGTCGATCAACAGCAGAAACAGCAGACTTTTGCCTTTGGTCGATTTGTTTTTCAACGAAGTGATAATATTATTCGGCCACGAAAAACCGAACGCCGCGATCATGATTGCTTCCAGAACCGATGCAATTTCCTTATTCATATATTCTTTCTCCTATCAGCGGTTTTCCAGTATAAAAGCGACCGTTTCTTTGATCTTTTCGATTTCTGCCGCATCGACCGGCTCTTCCGGATCGTCCGGCAGAAAATCAACTTTTTTCACGTCCCCGCCGAACATTACGCCGTACCACGTCAAAGCGGCAGCATAGCGGCCGTAGCCCAAAGACAGATGGAATCCGTCACGGGTCAGCTGACGGTTTTTGAAAAACGGGTCGGTTTCACGCAGGGTCTGAATGACCGCACCAACCGGAATGACGGGTGCCGAAATCATACGGCCGGCCATTTCATAAGCCGCCGTAAGGCAACCGTACATCGCCTTTTGATCGCCGAGATAAATTTCCCCGAACAGCGGATGATCATCAAACGCCCAGGTCTGCTGAATATAGAATTTCGCCTTGGGGCAACGTTCCCGCACAAAGGCGGCAAGCTCTTTCAAATGCGAATAAGAGCTGATAATCCCGCACTCGCAACTGGCCTGCTGAAAGGTAATGATATCCCAATCCTCGGCGGCAAGAGCATCGGGCAAAGAGATTTTTCGATCAGTCACGCCGTTGAATTCATAATCGTAAGCAGGCTCGTTATCCTGTGCGTGTTGCCAATGCAGGGCGATTGAGCAACCACCGATGAAAAGATTGGCACAGCTGACCTCTTGTCCGGCCAAGGTACAAATCTGTCGAAGATATTTCTGCGCATCCTGCGAAAAACTGTTGCCGATACTTAAAATTTTAGTCATTGTTTTTTCCTCCTTTGATCACACGGTTGACCGTTTCTTCGACCGCGCGGGCAACAAAATCGGCAACGCTCATCGAGCCGAGATCGCCGTTTTCGCCCCGTTCACGCACCGAAACGGTACCGGTTTCGACCTCGTTATCACCGACGATCAGCATATACGGCACACGCTCCATACGGGACTCACGGATCTTATAGCCGATCTTTTCATTGCGGCAATCGACCTCGACACGGATGCCCTTTTCTTCCAACTGCTTCTTGACCTCGTAGGCATAGTCGTGATGACGGTCGGCAATGGGCAGGATGTTGACCTGCGTCGGGGCGATCCACATTGGTAGCGCACCGGCGTATTTTTCGATTAACAGCGCCAGCGTGCGTTCATAACAGCCGATGGAAGTACGGTGAATAATGTACGGATTTTTCTTGGTGCCGTCACGGTCAACGTATTCCATACCGAATTTTTCAGCCAGCATCTGGTCGATCTGGATGGTAATAAGGGTATCTTCCTTGCCGAAAACGTTTTTGATCTGAATATCGAGTTTCGGGCCGTAGAAAGCGGCTTCGCCGATGCCGACTTTATAGGGGATCTGCAAATGATCCAGAATTTTCGTCATTATGCCCTGCGCTTCATCCCACTGTTCGGGCGTACCGATATACTTTTCGGTATCGTTCGGATCCCATTGCGAGAAGCGGTAGGAAACGTCATCATAAAGACCGATGGCTTTCAGCATAAAGGTGGTCAGTTCCAGGCAGGAACGGAATTCATCCTCCAACTGTTCGGGCAGGCACATAAGGTGACCTTCGGAAATGGTAAACTGGCGCACACGGATCAGTCCGTGCATTTCGCCCGAATCCTCGTTGCGGAACAGCGTGGAAGTTTCGTCATAACGCAGCGGCAGATCCCGGTAGGAACGCGCGCGGTTGAGATATGCCTGATACTGGAACGGGCAGGTCATGGGGCGCAGTGCAAAACATTCTTTGGTTTCGTCCTCCGGATCGCCCAGTACGAACATTCCGTCCAAATAATGATCCCAGTGACCCGACAGTTTATAAAGTTCACGTTTTGCCATATAGGGCGTTTTGGTCAGCTGCCAGCCGCGTTTGGCTTCCTCGTCTTCCACAAAACGCTGTAAGATCTGAATGACCTTGGCGCCTTTCGGCAGCAAAATCGGCAAACCCTGTCCGACCACGTCCACGGTGGTGAAGAATTCCATTTCACGGCCCAGTTTGTTATGGTCGCGTTTTTTGGCTTCTTCCAGCGCCGCCAGATGTTCTTCCAGCGCACTTGCTTTCGGGAACGCCGTTCCGTAAACACGGCACAGCATTTTGTTGTTGGAATCGCCGCGCCAGTAAGCGCCGGTCGCCGAAGTCAGTTTGAACGCCTTGACCGAGCCGGTACTCATCAGATGCGCGCCGGCGCAAAGGTCGGTGAAATCGCCCTGACGGTAGAAGCTGATTTCAGCGTCTTCGGGCAGATTTTCGACCAGTTCGACCTTATACGGCTCGTCTTTTTCTTTGAAAAAGGCGATCGCGTCCGCGCGGGACATGGTATAGCGTTCCAGTTCGATATCTTCCTTAACGATCTTTTTCATTTCGGCTTCGATCGCCGTCAGATCTTCGGCGGTAAAGTTGTTATCAATATCAAAGTCATAATAAAAACCGTCATCGACCGCCGGGCCGATGGTCAGTTTTGCCGCCGGGAACAGCCGTTTGACCGCCTGCGCCATAACGTGCGACGCGGTGTGGCGGAAAGTCCAGCGACCGTATTCGTCGTCAAAGGTTAAAATTTCAAGGGTGCAATCGTCATTCAGTACGGTACGCAGATCGGCGTTTTTGCCGTCAATGCGTGCTGCGCAGGCGTTGCGCGCCAGTCCCATGCTGATTGCCTTTGCGGCGTCCAGCGCAGTAATCCCTTTTTCCTGTTCTAAAACAGAGCCGTCTTTCAAGGTGATTTTGATCATAAATTTTTCCTCCATTTTTCCGCGGGACAATAAAAAACTTCGTTCCGCTATCAAAATAGCGGGACGAAGTAAAACAACTCCGCGGTTCCACCCGAATTCCGCCCGACGGGCGGCACTCTTACTCCCTTAACGCGGGAAACGACCGTGTTTTTGACCCACGGCGGCTCAAAAGGTGGTATTTCATCCGGTTTCCTTTGTGCGATTTTCAGCCGGCGGTCGCACTCTCTGCGAAAGAAAATAAGGACTACTTTCCTTTATCAATGCCTTTGTACCATATTATGATACAACCGTTTTTTCGGTTTGTCAAGGGATATTTTATTGTTTTTTCCTCCGTAGGTGTCAACCTTGCGGACGGCCTGTTGTTTTCGATGAAATTTTTTTTGCTTTCATAGGGTGGGGATCTGCTCCCGCCGCATGATTTTCTGCAAATCCGAACGGAACGGCAGGTCCGTTCCCTGCGTATTTGGTTAGGTCACTGCACATTGATTTTTATATGGATTGCTTCGCTGTGCTCGCAATGACAATATTGTACACGCATATAAAAACGGCAGGGATCGAATTCCCTGCCGTTTTTATATCATTACGGTTTATCTTTTGGTCGTCGTGGCTTTTGCCAAACTCCACGCGGAATAATATTTCACGCCGTTCACGGTTTTATAGGTACGGACGCGAACGTAATATTTCTTTCCGCCGTACAGTTTACCGATCGTTTTGGAAAGGGTGGTGTTTTTCAGGATCGTGACGGTCTTCGCCCTGGCAAACTTGGCGGAAGTGCTGTACTGGATCTGATAACCCGTTGTCTGAATGGCTCGTTTGGTAATTGCTACCGTGATCTTTTTGGAGCCGGGGGTCAGTCTGCGGATCGTCGTGGACTTCGGTACGATGGTAAAGTACAGCGTTTTACTGCCTTTATATTTGCCCTTGAAAGTGATTTTAACTGCATACTTGCCGACCGCTTTTCTGCCGGTGGCGTAGGTCACGGTGTAATCCGTTCCTTTCACCAACGCCTTACCCGCCGAATTTTTAACAACGACCGCCGGGGTGACCGCTTTGCCGGAATAAACATACTTGGTTTTGGCAAGTTTAACAGTCGATGCCTTATAGATGACCGTCGAAGTGGTTTTTCCGCATTCCGCGCAGGTTTTGACGATTTCCCCGTTGGCGGTTTGGGTCGCTTTGGTAACAGTGGAATTATATGCGTGTGTACACAAATCCGTAGGCAATAATCCTAAACCTTCATACGAAACAAAACCTAAACCCTTAAAACCAAAACCCAGATAATCATACAAATAAATATCCAAACTTATAAATAACAAATCCAGTGCCGAATTGCCCAAATCATCTACGGACTCGTATGAAATGATACCATTATCACCGCACGTATCAAAAGAAAACGTATCATCTTCAGTATAATCCGAAACCGTACTGGTACCACAAACCCACGCGTCGTCCCTCTCAATTCCATCCGAGTAAAACACTGCAAAAAACTCCAAATCAAACGTCGAGGAGTATTTACTGATGGTTACTTCTATCATCTCATCGATGCGTGTCGATTCTGAGGAATCCGACATCATACAGCATGCAATTGAATCACCCTGATCAACGAAAGCGTATGTATGATCATAAGTGTCGCCATACTCGGTATATTTTATTACTCTTTCACCGTCGGAATTCAAAAAACCATATTTATTAATATAAGAAGCCAGGGAATCATAATTCGCATTTTTCGTTGCCGCGGATGCAGTAAGAGTCGAGGTGACCACCATTAAAACAATCAAGCCGAAAGAAACACAAAAACGTAACACTTTTTTCATAAAACATACCTCCATTTTTTACATTGTACTCAATTTTTGAGTATTTGTCAATACTCAAATTGTGAGTAAAGTACAATATAATTATAATAAACATTGTGAGGTTTGTTTATGAATTACCGTGAACGTATACGAAATGTTCGGGAAGACCGTGATTTGACGCAGGCACAGATCGGCGAAATTCTGAATAAATCACAGCAGGGATACAATCACATTGAAGCCGGCAGGGCGGAATTGAAAATTGATGATCTGATTTGTCTTTGCAGGTTTTACAATCTTTCCGCCGATTATCTGATCGGACTGACCGATGAAATAAAACCCTATAAAAAATGAACGGACGGCAAATGCCGTCCGTTTTTAATTGCAATATTTTTTTATTCACCGCAAAGTGCCGCTGTGACGTCCTTTTCCAGTTCCTGCGCCGTTTTAGCGCCGGCGCCGCCGTCGTACAGACAATTTTTCATGTAAACCGCGGTAATGCGGTTAGCGGGATCGACCCAGAAATGCGTGCCGTAAGCGCCCGACCAGCCAAACGCACCGACCGGCAGATCGGGATAATACTCATTGATGATACAGCGCACGCCCAGTCCCCACTTCTGACCGCCGGGCATCATATTTTCGGGAATATGCGGTTGGGACATCAGCGCAATATAGTCCTCGTCGAGGATCCGCACACCGCGGTATTCGCCCCGGTTCAACAGCATTTCGGCAAAGTGCAGATAATCCGGCAGGGTGCCCGCCAGTCCGGCGCCGCCCGAAAAATGGGTGACCGGGATATTTCCGAAAATCTTGCCGGGCTCCATTTCCCCGATAACGTTTTTGCTGTCGACCTTATTGTGCATGGTGATCAGCCGCGCCCACTGTTCTTCGGTCGGAGCAAAGGTCGTGTCGGTCATATCGCAGGGCGCAAAAATATTCTCATTCAAAAATTCATCATACGGCTTGCCGGAAACCACTTCCACAATACGGGCAAGGATATCAAACCCCTCCACGCCGCTGTACAGTTCCCGGGAAAACGGCTCAAACGCCGCACCTGCCGCCGCATAGACCGGCATGGAGGTTTCAAGCGTAGCCAGATCTTCCGGCGAAAAATCCGCCCACGCGCGTTCGGCGACCGTGTCACTGCCGATCCCGGAAGTGTGCGTCAGCAAATGGAAGACGGTGGGTTTTGTTTCGACGGAGCCTAAATCCACGACGTTTCCGTCCGTGTCAAGATTGCGGATATGAAGATCCCGAAAACACGGGATATACTTTTCGATCGGATCATCCAGTGACAGCGCGTGACGGCTCCACAGAACACCGATCGCCGCAGAGGTGATGGGCTTGGTCATAGATGCCAGGCGGTAGATCGTCTTTTCGCCGATTTTTTCGCCGTTCTGCTGGGTCATATCCCCGAAAAAGCCCTTATAAACGATTTCGTTATCCTGCGTAACGGCAACCGCCGCCGCACCGACGTTGGCTTCGGCGACGTTTTTCGCCGCGCGGCTTTCAATATTATTTTTCAGTTTTTGAAGATCAAGTTGCTGCATGACATTCACCACGGCTTGCTGACAGCCGTCCCTTTCTTTCTATTAGGATACAACCAGCATGAAATTTTGTCAAGAATGAATCACCAAAGACACCCGCGATATTCCCCCACACCCTGAAAACAGATAAAAAAGTAAATACGCCGGGGCGTTTTTATACCCCGACGTTTTAAAACTTTGGCGATAATTATTTGATCGTTCTGACCGATCCGTATACGACCGTGCCGTCTTCCGTAGTGTAGAATCCCTGAGCGGTCACGCTTTCGGCGGCATTGATGTCACCGATTTCAAGGATGGACACATAAGAACACTTCAAGTCTTCGGCTGTGACTAACTGACCGTCATTATAGAATGAATCGTAAATTGCATCCAAAGAATAGGTCGTTTCCTGGCCGTTAATGGTCACAATGAAACCGACATTCTGATAATTTTCAACTTCTTCAGCCACATTGGCAAGTTTTAAAATCAGACGGGTTTCGTTGGAACGGGTTTGCGTGCCCAGTCTCAGGTCTTCGAATTCACATTCGGTCATGCCGCAGCCCGTGCATTCACCGTTAACGAAATTATGACCCTTTGCCGCAACAGGAGAATCCGTATAGGAATCCTCACAGCGGGAACAGGTATGAGTCGTATAGCCGTCTTCGGTGCAGGTCGGTTCCGTCACAACTGCCTGATAGTCATGGCCCAGTGCCGAAATTTCTTCGGTCACGGTCGCGCCGCAATGGGCACAGATATAGGTCGTGCTGCCGTTTTCGGTGCAGCCGGGATCGATCGTTTCAATCACTTCGCCGACTTCGTGACCGTTTTCAATGCAATATTCATCGCGAAGCAAAACCGGTGCGGCCATATCGGCGGTTTTCAGATATTTCGCATCCAGCAAACTGTCAACCGTAGCGAATTCGCCGACGTCCAGCGTGCCGTAGTCGCCGCCCAGATGACGCGGATAAAGTTTGATTTTCTTCACGTCACCGGACTTTGTTGCCGTTCCGTTCAAGAAGTTTTTGCAGGGAATACGAACCCAGCCGTCAAATCCGGCCGGGATATCAAAATAACCGTAACTTCCGGAATAGACGGCCGCAGTCGTACCGCTGACCCAGTCAGCCGAATCGCTGTCAAGCAGATAATAATCTTTTTCGGCGGCAAGGTTGACCCAGATGGCGCCGTCGGTGATCATGCTCATCTGATTTGCCAATGTTCCGGTATTCTTAACGCGGAACATGACCGAACTGTTATCGTTCCAGGTCAAACCGTAGGAACCGTTGGCAGTAGCGCTGTTGCTGGCGCTTTCAAAGGACAGATAGGCAAAATAAG
>JAZRWX010000113.1:0-5632 GCA_045599905.1 Acutalibacteraceae bacterium | reverse complement strand
ATGGTTTTGGGCAGACTGACGGTGGTAATACCTTCGATATTCAAAGCCCCCCAGGATAAGCCGGTGACCGGATAACCGTCAATTTCTTCCGGCACGATGATCTTGGTCGCTGACTCATCAGGATAAAACGAGTAAATCGTTACTTCGTCGTTCCATATATCGTAGTCAAGACCAATATACCCGCACTCTTCCTCGGCAAAGGATGTCATGGAAAATGCGAAGATCGCCGCAACGATCATGATGACCGTTACCAAAAGGAAACCTATTTTCTTTTTCATAAAAACCCTCCTTAATTTTCAAAAAATTATACCATATAATGAAATAATTGTCAATCCTGTGCAAAATGGCATTTTGTACAAATTCCCGGGACATTTTCTTTTGCGTAATATCCGTGCAGTTGATGTTGGCAACGCGGTGAAGAAAGCAGACCGGTTTTGTCGCAGTATGGTCGTTGCAGAACTTCATTGCAGGCAGGGTATTGGAGCGACTTGTCACAGCCGATTGCGGTCAGTATTTTTGAAAAAAGAAAGGGCGCAATGTTTTGGCCTTCTCCCTCGCCGTGCCATACTGCGCAAACATATTGCGGGGTAAAACCGACGAACCAGTTATCCTGGTTGTTATCGTTCGTGCCGGTCTTTCCACCGACGGAAATCTGATTGATGTAGGCAAGTTTGCCCGTCCCGGCGTGCGAAACGACCGCGTTCAGCAGGCGATTCATGATCCATGCGGTAGTTTCTTTAATCACCCGTTTCGTTTGCGGTTCAGCCCGATAAATTTCTTTTCCGTTCCGGTCCAGTATCGACAGCACACAGTAGGGCTTTGTGTAGGTTCCGCCGTTAGCGAACATTTCGTAATAGCCTGCCATTTGAAGTGGATTACAGCCGGCGGCGGTACTGCCCAGCGCAATGGCGCCGAGAAGATCCTCGGTTTCACCGTATGCCAGGTGTTTTTGTTCACTTTCAAGATTTATTTCGAAGTTTTCGGTCAAAAATTCAACGGCGTTCTTGATTCCCAATTTTTGCAGACTGCGAACAGCCGCCGTGTTCAATGATTCTTTAATGGCTGTTTCCAGCGTGACCGGTCTGCGACTGTATTTTCCGCTGGCGTTATTGGGCCATTCCCGTTTCGCACCGTGGTAGTCGTCGACGGTGCTGACAGGGGAATCCTCGATCATTTCGGAATAATGATAAATTCCTTTATCGACCAGGGGTGCGTAAACACTCAACGGCTTGAAAGCGGAACAGGGCGCGTGATTTTCGAGAGCGAAATTTGTATCGGATTTTGAAAAATTTTTACTATTGGCGGCAAGGATCTTCCCGGTTGGCTCAATGATCACGCAGCCGGAATCAGTATCATTGAGATTATTTACATAGGTTCCCTCGATTTTGAAACAGTATTCCGGCATAAGTGAGGTCTGGATTTTGTAACCTTTTTTGGTCAGTGCTGTTTTGGCGTCTTTTTTTGAAATGTTCTGCTTACGGCAGAGGATATCCACCGCTTCGTCAAAGGCAATTTCCACAGCGGAACGCAGAGTGCTTTCAGTGACTTTCAGACCGGCGGCATCCATTGAAACAATCTGTGCGATCCGGTTTCCGCTGCTGTCGGTAATGACAGAGGCATTCTTTTCGCATCCGCAAAAACAACTGCATAGGATTAAAATGCATAGAAGCAGCAGAAAAACTTTCTTTTTCCGATTCATGTTATCGCTCGCTTTCTGCAATATATTGCAGGATTTCTTCCGGTAATTCCAGGACGGGTTGCTCTTTGATGATTTTTCCGAGCAGACTCAAACGGTCACCCGTGTTTTGCAGCAACTGCGGTACGTTTCGCAGTTCTTTCAAGCAGATATACGCACTGTTTTCATCCCCTGCGTCACGGTATAATTGAATGCCGGTCATCAGTTTCTGACAGTAATCCTCATAATCTTCATATAAGAACGGTGCTTTTTCGAAAACGGATTTTTTATAATTGATCATACTGGCAAAGTCCCCTTGGGAGTAGGCATATAGCGCTTTGGCGCTGTATGCGACGGGAACGTATTCATTGTGCGATAGAATATCATCTGCCATTTCGTCCATTTCTTCGGGTGATTCGATCTTTGAAAGTTTCGCAATTTTGTCCTGCGTATTCAGCGGATAAAGTTTCAGTGCAGTATCGGTTTTGTTGGCGTAGGAAAAGCAAAGCGCAATGCCGAAATAGACCGAGACGGCAAAAAATACCGAACACACGGTGGTGACAAGAGTCCCTTTCTGCCGCAGAACAATCTCTTTACCGGAGCGATAATCGCAGGTCAGCAGCAGGATCATGAACAGCGCGACAAATTGCAGGTCGAAATCGAAACAGGTGTGCAGGAAGAGGGTTGAAAGAATCAGTCTTCTGCGCAGAGAAGTATCTTTTGAAAAAACGGGTTTCAGCGTGATCCATGCCAGCAACAGAGCGGGAATCCAGCCGATATCCAGCATAAGCTGTAAAAAATCGTTGTGGATAAACCGAACTGAATACAATCCGGTCTGGAAACTCGGCTGCATATAGTAGTACCCGAGATAACCCAGTCCGAACGGGTGCTTCAATATCACCGGCAGCGCGTCACGGAAATACAAAAGACGTCCCGCAAAGGTACTTTCTTTCCACGAAAAACGGGTGAAACGTTCCAATAATGCGCTGTGCCCGAAGACGGAAACCAGCACGACCGCGCCGACCGCGGCGGCAAGAACGGCAAGGAATATCAGGCGGGATTTTTTACCGCTTGCAAGGAAAATGGTCACGGCATTTGAAAGAATTGCAAGGATGAACACCGTTCGGCTTCCAGAATACAGCATACCTCCGACCAGAACTGCCAGCAGAATATAGTCGGTCACTTTCTTTTTCGGTGCGGTCAGGGTGATCAGTTCCGCAATCAGTAAAAACAGTGCAAAGGTGTTGGGATATTCAAAAAAACCGGAAAGCCGGTCCGCAACGGTAAAGGTATTGTGCAGTGAGGGAATAAAAGAAAGTCCGGCGGAAACGATCACCATGGCGGCCGCGACGAACGGTAGAAGGGAAAATGCTTGTTCGCGGGCTTCCGGTGGCTCTTGAAACAGCAGAAACAAGTACAGGATCAATGGCATAAACTTAAAAAATCCAAGCAGTGCCATGCCGCCGTCAACTGCCCAAAGCGGCGAAATCAGATAAAATAAAGTGATCACGCCGACCGTCAGCAGGGTAACATTCATGTATAGTTTTATTTCGCCGTTTTTCAGTACATAAAAAACCACTCCCGCGATCAGCAGTGCGGAAAGAATGCAGGAAATGAATTCGTGAAATGTCCCGACCGCAAGAATGGACACGATCAGACCGATTTGTGACAGTGATATATTTTTAACGGGATTCTTAATATAGGGCATAGAAAAACCTCCGAATGATCGGTAATTTATAACATTATACCATAAAACGGCAAAAGAAACAAGAACAGGTTATAGAGAGGGAACGGTATTTTGCCGCTCATTGCCTGCGGGCTTGCCAACAGTCCACCGGACTGTTTTCTTAACGGCTTGTTCGAATCCCTTCACTGAAAACTGAAAAAAGCAGAGACCATACCTTACGGTATAACCTCTGCTTTTTTGGCCCGCCTGAAGGGATTCGAACCCCCGATCTTCAGAATCGGAATCTGCTGCGTTATCCAGCTGCGCCACAGGCGGATATCAACGGCCGAAAAACGACCGTTATGTATTTAGTTGTCGTCGTAACCGTTGGGATTACCGCTTTGCCAGCGCCAGGTGTCGGTGCACATTTCGTCAATGCCGTATTGGGTTTCCCAGTCAAGCAGTTTCTTGGCTTTGGAAGAATCGGCATACACCGTGCCGAGATCTCCCGGGCGGCGCGGATCAATAACGTATGGAACGTCTTTTCCGGAAGCTTTCACGAAAGCGTCCCGCAGTTCCAGTACGCTGGTGCCGTTTCCGGTACCGAGATTAATAGCTTCACATCCGGCGTTTTTCAGCACCCAGTCGACCGCTTTGACGTGACCGCCGGCCAGATCGACAACGTGGATGTAATCGCGCACCCCGGTGCCGTCGGGCGTGTCGTAATCGTTTCCGAAAATGTGGAGCTTTTCCAGCTTTCCGATGGCGACCTGCGAAATATACGGCATCAGGTTATTCGGGATATCTTTCGGATCTTCGCCGATCGTACCGCTTTTATGGGCGCCGATCGGATTGAAATACCGCAGCAGGGCGATGCTCCACTCCTTGTCGGCGACGTAAAGGTCGCGCAGGATCTCTTCAATAAACAGTTTGGTTCTGCCGTAGGGATTGATGGCACCAAGCGGCATATCTTCGGTCAGCGGCATTTCGGTGGCTGTTCCGTAAACGGTGGCGGAAGAGGAGAAAACAAGTTTTTTGACGTTGAATTTTGTCATGACTTCGATCAGCGTCAGCGTACTTTCCAGATTGTTGGTATAGTACATGATCGGTTCACGCACCGATTCACCGACCGCTTTCAGTCCGGCAAAATGAATGACCGCCTCGATCTTATTCTCGCTGAAAATCTTTTCCAGCGCGGCGCGGTCGCGAACGTCGTTCTGATAAAACCGCAGATCTTTTCCGGTGATTTTTTTGACCCGTTCCAGTGATTTTTCACTGCTGTTGACCAGGTTGTCAATGACGACAACGTCGTAACCAGCGTTCAGCATTTCAACGCAGGTATGACTGCCAATAAAACCGGCACCGCCAGTCACTAATATAGCCACAGAGAACACCACCCATAATTATTACTAAATATTATACCGCATTTATGCCTTTTGTCAAGCAAACCAAGGGAAATTTTTTCAAAAATATAAAAACCGCTATTTACAACCGCACGGAAAATTGGTATAATCATGATACTGCTAATATATTATAAGTGTTTTCGGAGTGTTTTATGAGTTACCGTGTGAATCCGACGGCTTTTTGCGCCGCCTTTACCGTTCCGTGTGACGTTGTGGACAATCGAATAAAACTGGCGACCGAAACTCAGTTAAAGGTCTTGCTGTTTGCCTTGCGGAATCTGTCCTGCGGTATTGACGCGGGGGCGGTCTGCGCGGGACTCGGGTATGGCGAAAAAGAGGTGCGTGACGCGCTGGATTTCTGGACGCAGGCCGGCGTCTTTTTGTCGGAAGACGTTGTGGTGAACGAGCCGCCGAAGGCGGATCCTCTGCCGAAAAACGAAAAACCGACTCGACGGGACGTGGCTTTGCGCGGGGCGGACGATCCCAAAGTCCGCTTTTTATTCGCCGAGGCACAGCGGCAGTTCAAGCGGAATCTGAAAACCAACGAAGCCGCTACGCTTTTGTGGCTGTATGATGATCAGGGTCTGGATATTTCGGTCATTCTGCTGTTGCTGCAATTTGCCGATAACGAGGACCGACTGAACATTTCCTTCGTGGAACGCACGGCTTTGCAATGGATACGGGCCGGTGTTTCCACAGTTACCGATGCCGAGAAACAAATCACCGATACCGTTCGCAGGAATACCGCGTGGGGCATTGTCGAACGGGCTTTCGGTATCGAACGTCGCCGCCCCAGCGAAAAGGAAACCGAATATGCCGACCGCTGGATCAACGACTGGCAGCTTTCCGCCGATCTGCTGAAAGCCGCTTATGACGCCTGCGTGGACG
>JAZRWX010000112.1:0-4850 GCA_045599905.1 Acutalibacteraceae bacterium | reverse complement strand
AAACACGGCAGTGGTCTGAATGATGATTTAAGCGGTGTGGAACGTCCGGTCGCTTTCGATATACTGGATTCGGGTGAAACGGTCGAGGTGGTACACAGTCTGGCGAAATGGAAACGTATGGCGCTGAAAAAATACGGTTTTGCGCTGCATACGGGACTGTATACCGATATGAACGCCATTCGCCGGGATGAACACTGCGACAGCATTCACTCCCTTTATGTGGATCAGTGGGACTGGGAAAAGGTGATCGCCCGTGAAGACCGTAACGAAGCGTTTCTGAAAGACACCGTTCGCCGCATCTATGCCGCCGTGCTTGCCACCGCGGACAGCGTAGAACGGAAATACCCCGAACTGGATAATTATCTGCCGCGTGAGATCGCCTTTATCACCACGCAGGAACTGGAAGACCGTTATCCCGATCTGACCCCGAAAGAGCGTGAAAACGCCATCGCGAAAGAAACCGGTGCGGTTTTCCTGATGCAGATCGGCGGAAAACTCAAAAGCGGTCAGAAGCACGACGGTCGCGCGCCGGATTATGACGACTGGTCGCTGAACGGCGATATTCTGGTCTATAACCGCGTGACCGACGCCGCGTTTGAACTTTCGTCGATGGGTATTCGTGTAGACGAAGAAAGTCTGCTGCGTCAGCTGACCGAGGAAAACTGCCTGGATCGGTTGGAACTGCCGTTCCATAAAGCGCTGATGAACGGCGAACTGCCGTTGACGGTCGGCGGCGGTATCGGTCAGTCCCGCCTTTGTATGCTTCTGCTTCAAAAGGCGCATATCGGTGAGGTACACGCGTCGGTCTGGCCTGAACGGGAACTGGAACGCTGTAAACAGGCGGGCATTGAATTACTGTAATGAACACCTTTGAAAAAATCTACGAGCAGGTTCGCCGCGTCCCGGCGGGACGGGTCGCCACCTACGGGCAGATCGCCGTCATGGCGGGCAATCCGCACTGGTCACGCGTGGTCGGGTATGCGCTTCACGTCAATCCCGACCCTGCCTCGGTCAAATGCCACCGCATCGTCAACCGTTTCGGTGAACTGACCGAAGCGTTCGCGTTTGGCGGCAAAGCCGAGCAGGCACGCCGGTTAGCGGAAGAAGGCGTTTTTCTTTCGGCTGACGGTCGTGTCGATCTGACCCGTTACGGGATCAGACCCGAAGATTTGCTCTCAACGGATTAAAGGGGAATGACGATATGCTGGAAAAGAAATTGTTGCTGAACAATATGGATAAATTGCGTCGGTTCGTGGAAATCGCTTCGGCGCAGAGTTATGATATTGAACTGGTTTCCGGTCGCTTTCATGCGGACGGAAAATCCATGATCGGTATTTTCGCGCTGGACCTGACCCGACCGGTCACCATGGTCGCGCACGGTCTTTCCTGCGGTGATCTGCTGCGACAGATACAACCTTTCCTCTGTGATAAAAAATAGGAGTTTTAGCGAGAATGGATTTTGCTCTTTTGCGCCGGAAACTGATCGAAAAGGATTTCGGCACGATGAATGACCGCCAGTTTGAGGCGGTCACAACGGTGGAGGGACCGCTTTTGGTGCTTGCGGGTGCCGGCAGCGGAAAAACCACCGTGCTGGTCAATCGAATTGCTAATCTGGTACGTTACGGAAACGGCTACCACTCCGACTGCGTACCGTATTATACACCCGAAGACATTGCCGCTGCGGAAGGTTACCTAAACGGCGAAAGCACTGTTTTGCCTGACCGCGTGTTCGCGGTCAATGCGCCGCGCCCGTGGGAAATACTTGCCATTACTTTTACCAACAAGGCGGCAGGTGAACTGCGGGACCGCATCAACGCCAAACTGGGCGCCGGCGGAGAGGATCTGTGGGCAGGTACTTTCCATTCAATTTGCGGAAAAATCCTGCGCCGCAACGCGGATCGGATCGGGTTTTCTTCTCATTTTACGATTTATGATACCGACGATCAGCGCCGACTGATGAAAACCATCATGCGTGAAAATAATATCGATGAAAAGTTCCTGCCGCATAAGGCGGTCCTGGGCGCGATCAGCGCGGCAAAGGATGAACTGGTCACCCCGGCTGAAATGGCACAGACCGCCGGTAGTGACGTCCGTCAGAAAATGATCGCGGAATTGTACCGTATGTATCAGCACCGCTTGCAGGAAGCCGATGCCATGGACTTTGACGATATGATCACCCAAACGGTGCGCCTGCTGCGTGAAAACGCCGACGTTTTGGAGTATTACAGCGGAAAATTCCGTTATATCATGGTGGACGAGTATCAGGACACCAACCATGCGCAGTACGTGCTGATCAGTCTGCTGGCGACGGTTCACGGAAACCTTTGCGTGGTCGGCGATGACGATCAGAGTATTTATCGTTTCCGCGGCGCGACCATTGAAAATATTTTGAATTTTGAAGAGGAATTTCCGGGCGCAAAGGTCATCCGCCTGGAACAGAACTACCGTTCCACCGGCAGAATACTGGACGCCGCCAACGCCGTGATCCGGCATAACATCGGTCGGAAAGGGAAGACGCTTTGGACGGCGGCGGGCGAAGGTGATATGATCACGCTGTATACCGCCCCGGACGAGCGGCAGGAAGCCCGGTTCGTCACCGACGAGATTCTGGACAGTGTCCGCGCCGGTGCGTCCTATTCCCAGCATGCGGTGCTGTACCGCATGAACGCGCAGTCGGCTTCGCTTGAAAACGCCTTTGCGCGCAGCGGTATTTCTTATAAAGTCATCGGCGGATTCCGTTTCTTCGAGCGGAAAGAAATCCGTGATATTCTGGCTTATTTAAGTTTAATCAATAATCCGCGGGACAATATTCGTCTGCGCAGGATCATTAACGAACCCAAACGGGGAATCGGAGACACGACCGTTTCCTATGCCGCCGAAATTGCCGAAAATCTGGGACTTTCGCTGTTTGAGGTTTTCGCCCACGCGGCGGATTATCCGTCACTTTCACGCGCGGCGGCAAAGCTGAAAGAGTTTTGTGTGATGATCGATGAACTGATCGATCTTTCCGAAACCGTTTCATTAAGTGAACTGTTCGCGGCCGTTGTGTCCCGTACGGGATACGAGGCGGCATTGCTTGCCGAGAATACCGAAGAAGCCCGTGACCGTCTGGAAAACGTCAAGGAATTGGGCACGACGATCAAACAGTATGAAGATGATGCCGAAGAACCGTCTTTGTCGGAATTTCTGGAAACCATCGCTTTGGTCAGCGATACCGATTCGCTGGATGATGACGATGATAAAGTGATCCTTATGACCATCCATTCCGCCAAGGGACTGGAATTCGATAAGGTCTTTCTGGTCGGCATGGAGGAGGGCATTTTCCCCGGGAATCAGTCGATATACGGCGGTGAAGCCGAAATCGAGGAAGAACGGCGGCTGGCGTACGTTGCCATTACCCGCGCCCGGAAAAATCTGACGGTCACCAACGCGTCGACGCGAATGCTGTTCGGCTCGACCAACCGGAATATGCCGTCCCGTTTTTTGCGTGAAATTCCGGAGGAACTTTGCGAAGACCGTTCGCCGCGCTTTGAAAGTCGACCGATCTCTTTCGGTTATCAATCATCCGCGCCGCAGAAACATACACCGTCTTTCGGGACGCATTCTTCACAGCAGGCCAGTATGCCTGCCGCCGATTATAAATCGGGTCAGCAGGTGGAACATAAAACGTTCGGCCGCGGATTGATCCTGCGTGTCACGCCGATGGGCGGCGATAAATTGCTGGAAATCGCTTTTGACCGTGTCGGCACCAAAAAACTGATGGCGGGTTATGCCAAACTGACGATTTTGTGATTTGAAAAGAGGAAAAACGATATGATTGCACCCATAAGAGCACTGAAACGGGATGCCCGGAACGGTATGAAAGGGCAGTTCCTGCTTTTTGTGATCGGTGCCTGCGCATTGATCTTTTCGGCTGTGACCATTGCGATCATTACCGAATTTTTCCTGCTGTTCCAATCGACGGAAGCGTTGTATATCCCGATTTTTTTTGTACTGATATTTCTGGCGGTCATTCCGATCGGTCTGGGCGTTCTCCGTTTTTTCTGGCTGATATACCGCGGGCAAAAACAGAATCCGTCCGAAATCTTCTATCTGTTCGGTGACCGGAAAACATATTACCGTTATCTGTGTGTGGCTTTCCCGATCTACCTGCGTTCGGTGATCGTCTTTTTCCTTTCGCAGTTGCCGTCATTGATCCTGAATGTTCTTTCAAATCCGGAATTTTATAAAAAAATGAAGTGGACCGAGCCGAATGCAACGGGTGTTTTTTCCACCCTTTCGGTGATTCTTTCCGCAGTGGGGTGGATCGTTTTCCTGCTTTATATCCTGCGGTTTTATATGGCACCGTTTCTGTTTGTCGCCAGTCCGCAAATGACGCCCCGTATTCTGTCGGGGTACACCGAAATGTTTTACCGTCAAACGTCACGGGAACTGCTGCGTTACGTGCTGTCGTTTCTGCCGTTGATCCTGCTGTCTTTGTTGGTCGTCCCGTTGATTTTCACTTTGCCTTATTTCATGACGGGCTATCTGACCTACTGCCGGTACGCGGTCGCGCGGTATAATCACTCAATGGCGCAGACCGATTGCCCGAAAATTGATATTTCCGTATCGAAAGGTGGTACGACACCGTGAATAAAGTCGGATTCAAAATCATTTACGCCGCAACTTTTCTGATCGTTATTCTGAATATGGTTTTTATGGTTCGGGACAGTCTGGTCTTTTCCATTGACGACGTGCCGAATGGTGAATTTGTGGAAGAAATCCCGTCCGCCAACGGGGAACGGGTGATGACCGTTTATCATTTTGAAGATCAGGTCGGGCAGGCCATAAGTCGGATCGTAGCCATGTCG
>JAZRWX010000111.1:0-1275 GCA_045599905.1 Acutalibacteraceae bacterium | reverse complement strand
CGATCCGCATGATCCTGACAACGGGAGGAACGGCGTTGGGCAGTCTAATTTGCGGACTGCTGATCGACCGCGTTTCAACGGTGTGGATCCTTTTGATCTTCGCGGTTTTGCAGTTTGTCTGCGGCGCGGTGTTCGGTTTGTATCCACGTATTGAAAAAAGACTTGCGTCCCCGAAAACAGAGTGATTCCCCCGATATAGGACGGGGAACGCACCTATTGCGAAATAAATATTATGTATCAAAAACCCGCCGAAGGATTCTTCGACGGGTTTTTACTGTGTTTCGGATTATGGTTTTGTTCTGACACGAACGATCTTGGAATAGGGACCGTAGTAGGTCACACCGTTGACACGTCTGTAAGCGCGGACTTTGACATAAAAGATGCGATTACCGCTCAGACGGCTCAATGTGTTTTTGGTCAGTTTGGTGGTCACCGATCTGGCCGGCTTGAATTTGGCGTTGACCGAACAGCGGATCTGATAACCGGCCGCTCTTGCGACTGCTTTATGGGTAACGGTCAGTTTTTTTGATCCCGGTACGACTGTCGGCTTTGTTACCCGTGCCGGAGTCGTTGACGTCAGGATCGCGCAGGAATACGGGCCGTAGGTTCGCTTGCCGTTGTTGACAGTATAGGCGCGGACCTTGAACCGATAGGTCGTTCCGGCGTCCAGTTCATAAATTGTTTTATACGGATTGGTCGAGTAGGTATGGGTTCCGGTCGTCGTGTTGCAGATATCGTAACCGGCGGCACCCTTTACGGAAGACCAGCACAGCCGGACACAATGCACAAAGAATTTGTAACCCCTTAAATTATAGGGGATATTCGGTGCGATGAATCCGTATTTTTTCGTTGCGGAAAGGAAGGTCGCATTGGTGTTTTCCGAATCGGTAACGGCTATTTTTTTGAAATCCTGTGTGGTTCCGGAATAGTAAACGCAAAGGTCGCTGCTGCCGTTTTCAAAAACGCCGTATTTGACCGCGGTAACGGTTTTTGGCAAATACAGTTTCGTTAACTTGGAACAGTTTCCGAACAGTCCCAACGGAAGTTTCGTAACACCGTTTCCGATCGTTGCCGAAGCAAGACTGCCGCAATCGGAAAAAGCGCATTCCCCTAAAAACGTGACGCTGTGCGGAATGGTAATCCGTTCCAGACTGCCGCAGTCAAAGAACGCGAACGAGCGGATCGAAGTCAGGTTTTTCGGCAGGCGGATATCAGTCAGCGCACGGCAGGAAGCAAACGCGTCGGGTCCGATCAGGGTCACGCTGTCCGGGATCG
>JAZRWX010000110.1:0-7065 GCA_045599905.1 Acutalibacteraceae bacterium | reverse complement strand
CTCAACGTCGGCGTTCTTCCGTCGATGTGAATGCACCAATCCGGATGTTTACGGTAAGTTTCGCTGTCTTCCGAAATCATTTCCGGCTCAAACCAAATGCCGAAGCGCAGTCCGTTTTCACGGCAGATCTCGATTGCCTTTTCCAAGCCGTTGGGAAATTTTTTCGGATTGACGACCCAATCACCCATGGAACCGACTTCGCTGTTCCGTTCCGCAAACCAACCATCATCCAAAACAAACGTATCGATTCCCAAATCTTTACAGTTAGCAGAAAACTGGCGGATGCGTTCTTCGGAAACGTCCATAAACACGGCTTCCCAACTGTTGATAACGATCGGATGTTTCAGATTTTCAGCACACATTCCCAAATGGCCGCGGCACATACGATGGAAATTCTGTGACATCGTATTAAGCCCGGTATCGGAATAAGTCATTACCGTTTCCGGGGACGTAAACTGTTCCCCAGCCGCCAATTTCCATTCAAACGTTTCGGGATTAAATCCCATCTGAAAACGGGTATGACCGAACGGATCAACTTCCGCCAATGCCTTGAAATCTCCGCTGTAAACCCAGGTCATTGCATAGACTTCGCCGGAAAATTCCGTGGTATCTTTACGTGCCAGCGCCATAAACGGATTCAACTGGTGACCGCTTGAAGCGCGGCGGCTTTCAACCGATGTAGAACCGTGGAACAGCGGATGACGTTCGACCGCACGTTCACGTGCCCAATCCCCTTCCAGCGTGATTGCTTCAAAATCAGCACTCGCAAGATCCAAAGAAGCGCCGGTAAGATGGGTGATTTTCAAATCATGGTCACTGACGTTGCGCACAACCGTGCGGCGTGTGATTACGTTTTCCTTTTCAAAAACCGAATAATACAGATCGACCTCAAAGCCGCAGTAATCATCCACCAAAGTGATTTTCAGCGTTTGTACGTCATCAATATTACGGTCAAACTGCGGCAGCGCATCCGCCAGCGGTTTTTTATCAAGAATTTCATGCGAAATATAACGCAGTTCATTAACGGAACGGCCGTTCTGATCCGACACGGTCAAAGCCGGGCAGCGAAAATCTCCCCGGCCTGCCGTCGGGCATTCCTGTTGCAGCATATTGAGGGAAATTTCCGTTCCGTCATTCAAAAACAACTGCGGTGTATATGACCGCATTTGAACATAATTGATATAATTCATGTTTTGTTCCGGAATGCGGGCACCATAGTAGGTATGGCGCAAAATACCTTCCGGCATTTTCTGCATGATATATGACGTTTGTGCTGTATGCAGATAAAAATAAGAATTTTCAGAATCTATACGGATCATACTCTTATCACCCATTATCAATTTTAATAAATTTTATCATATTTTTGAATGCAGTGCAAGAAAAAAATCCGCCGTTTGCACGGCGGATAATAATTAACCGACAATTCCGGTCGAAGCGATACTGGCAATGAATTTCTTTTGCAGAATCAGGTACATGATCAGCATCGGCAGAACAAACAGCAGGCACGCCGCCATAGCCGAGTCCACAACGTTTTCAATATTGGAACCTGCACAACTGATAAAGAAATCATGCAGCGGCATTGCCATGGTCGGTGTAGTCAGGAACATCTGCGCATTGTAAAAATCATTCCAATGCCAGATGATATCCAGCAAAGAAACCGTCAAAACGGCAACGCCGGAAGACGGAACAACGATACGCACATACGTTTTGAACGGACCGGCACCGTCGATCCAGGCAGCTTCCTGCAATTCTTTCGGCAGTCCTTTATAGAACTGCTGATAAATAAAGATACAGAAACCGGCTTTGATACCAACGCCGCATATAGACGGCAGATAAAACGTCCAGACTGTATTCAGCAAATGAAGTTGACTGAAATTGATATAATCCGGAACAAGCAAAACCGTATTCGGCACCAAAATGCTGAGGATCAGCAAGACGTTCAAAATCTTTTTGCCCTTGAAATTAAAGGCGGTAATACCGTAGGCGGCAACGCCTGTCGAAATAATGGTGAAAATTGCGCTGACGATTTCAATATAAACCGACGTAAAGAACGAATTCGGCAATTTCATCGTTTTGATCGCGCCTTCCATTGCGCTCCACGAAAAGATCTTCGGTACCCATTCGACCGTCGGATCAAGCGAACTGCCGGGATCACGAAACGCGTGTGCCACCATAAACAAAAGCGGATACAGCAGAATATAACTGAACGCGATCAGAAAAATATACCGAAACACGGAAATGGCGATGGACGACGCTTTCTGTTTTGCCTTGTATCGGCGAATGGCGGCGGAACCGTCATTCGGCTTTGTAAGTATGTTATTCATATTCATGCGCATCACTCCCATTTCTTCATGAGGAATCGATTATAGATAAACAGGATGATACCCATAACGATTCCCGCGATCAGGAAGTAAGCCCACAGCATTGCAGAACTCACATCGTAATTCTGTGATTTGAACATAAGAGTGGTGATCTGTCCCATGACCGGAGTGTTCATTGCCGTAAACTGATCGATCATCGTATAGAACAGAACCAGCAGGATCACATTGCGCAGCATGGGAACTTCCATGAACCAAAGAATCTCCCAACGGTTTGCGCCTTCGATTTTACCGACTTCGTACATCTGTTTTGAGATACTTTGCAGACCGGCCAAAAACAGAATGGTCTGCACGCCGCAACTCCAAATCAGACTGAAAACATTAGACAAATAATCGGAAAACAGATTATTGATCGCTTCCGGCATATTCAACTGTGCCAACATACTGTTGAAATCGATCATTCCGCCGTAAGCACTGGCTTGCGCGCCGGCGGCGTCGGAAAACAGCGCCATACCGACCGTCGGTTCTTTCAGTACCGTCATGGTGACCGAATTGGCAATAATGACCGGCAGGAAAAATATGCCGCGGAAAATCAGACGGCCGCGAAATTCGGAATTCAGAATCAGTGCCAAAAACAAGCTTAAACATACAATGATCGGCAGATCAATCAGCAAGCCGACAACGGAATCACGCAGATTATTAACATAGTCGGCATTTTTGGCGAATGCCTCGATATAGTTTTCAATTCCGCAGATTTTCAACTGCAATCCGTTACGAATGGATACCTTTGAAAAAGAATACAGAATAGAACTGATCAGCGGAAAAAGAAAGAACACGGCAAGACCGATGATCCAGTGCGCGCAAAAGAAATAACCGGCACGATCACGTTTCGCCAACAAAGCAGATTTTTTCTGTTTCATTAACGTGTTCCCCCTTTCCTGAATTTCAAACTGTAAGCATCCAACAGACCGAACGGTGATTTTGCCGAACCGCCGGTTAAATTGGTATAGGATACAACGCCGTTTTCGTACGTTGTCCGGGCAACACCGTCTGTGATCGCATAATCAGTGATCGGGCTGTCACCGATCGCCTGATAGAAATCAGCGTATTCGCCGACCGTATCAACGATCTGCGCCTTATGATCAGCATAGACCGAACTGTAAAGATTGGTGTGCGGTGTGGCGATATATCCGGTATCATATTTCCCGATTACCGTATATCCCAGGCCCAAACCGCTGCTGAGCGCCCCGGCGACCGCCGCCTTATAGTCGCCCGACAGATTCAGTCCTTCACTGTACATCGGTTTATATCCGCGGAAAACGATCTGATAGAACGGAACGTACTCATCCAAGCAGTTCAGATATTGCGGTGTAACGTCGATGTTAAAGACCGTATCACTCAAAACGGCCGCATACGCGTTCGCGTCATCAGCGGTAACGGCTTTCCCGCGTTTCGCCAGTGTATTCATAAACGATGCCGCATCCTCGGCGACACCTTTTTTACCGAAATATCTTACATCGGCATAATCGGAATAGGTAATTTTTCCGAGGGAGGAAACATTGATCGCGTCAACACCGAGTCGATCCGCGCGTTTGGAAAGTTTTTTAATGATCTTCGGCAATTTGGCACGTGAAGCCAGATAGAATTCACCGGAATCCTCATCGTATTCACGCAATGCCACGCCGGGATTGTACAGTTTCGACTTGCTCATTGCCGCCGACTTTGCAACACTGGTCACAGTCGTCAGACCGGAACCGCTTTGATCAAAGAGGAATGCTTCAAAATCGGTCGATACTATGAAATGATTTTTCTGTCCCAAATCAATTACGGACTGATAATCTTTCTTCGAGCCGGATACGGAAGCAAAATCAAACCCACCGCAGATTTCCCCGATGTCAATACCGGACTCACCAAAACCGGCAAGCTGTGTGGCAGGATAATTACCGGTGCTTAATTTCAGTTCTTTCAAAATCTTTTCGGTTTCTTTGAAACTCGTCATGCTTTTGGTGGAATAATACGGAATACCGCAAGTCAGCTGACGCATTTGAATATTGCCTAAAACCGTTACGGCGTAGGGTGATTGTTCTGCCTTATCAGTCTTTTTCAAACCGTTTTTGATCAGATAATCACGGTAGCAGTCAGCCATACCGATGTAACCGGCATCCTTTCCCGAAAGCGGATAATACGCAACGGTGATATCGGCATCGGTAATATAATCCGACACGCGGTAATAAACTCTGGATTGCCAACCGTAATCGTCAGCGATAATATCACAGCCGCGCACGTAACATTTTGCGAAAACATTGGAATAACCGGTTACGCTGTCTCCGGATTTAGCGGAAATCGTTACCAGACCTTCCCCGCTTTCAACGATTCCGAACAACGCCCGGTCATCGTTTGCCTTTACGCCGAAAACCGGCATTTTGACGCGTTCTTCATCAAAGTAACGGGTTTCCAGTACACGGGAAGCGTCAGTCCCGTAGACTTCACCGGAATATTCACGGGCTTCATCAACATCGACCGTCGTTTTCATTAAAGCCCCGTTCCCGGAAGGAACAAAGACGTAGCCGTTTTCCGAATCGTTTTTGACCGCGGCCATAAAGGGTGCGAGAGAAACGTCTAACAATTCGTAATTCTTGCCCTCGGCGATCTTTTCGGTATTAATCGAAACCGCAACGGAATCCTCACGCAGTACATACCGTACGGGAACGGAAATCTGAAAATTATCAAAACAGAAGGTGACCTCAATTCCGTTTTCGACGGCAGTCGCGCTGACGCTTCCGTTATGATCCGATGAAAATTCCTGTGAAGTTCCCTCAAAGCAGGTCGGAAAAGCTTTACTCCAATCGGGCGACAGACTTTTCCGGTCGATTACCTCAATGGTGATCGGCGAAAGAATATCCATGTTAAGATCACAATTTTTTTGCAGCGAATCATAGTAGTCCTGCGGCATAGTGCCCCAGACCTGACCGGTCGTTTTGGATTCCATCAGAACCGTTTTCCAGGTATCGTCCCAAATCAGCTTATAATGATCGTTTTCCGCAACGGTCTGACTTTCCACCGTTTTCGGATCGACGGTTTTATAAGCGGCGGTCACGATTCCTTTTTCCTTACAACCGATAAGGCAACCCAAACACAAGCAGACAGCACACAAAAGTGACAGGTAACGAACAAAATGTTTCATCGGTACGCCACCTCCATGTACACAGAATAGATAAAGCTCCAGAATTGCTGCAGCATAACGACGATCATGAAAATGACGAATACGATCAGGATCATCAGGAACAGTGTGATCAGCGTAGTCAGAATAAACTGACCGAACGTATAATCATGGATCGTCATATTCGATACGATGATCAGGAACAACGTATAGATGATCGCAACGGTCACTATACCGGTGATCAGTGCCTCGTCGTCATACGACAGGCAGTAAGACAGCACCGTGACCAAAAGATTGGCGGCGATCATCGGCATCAGGCAATACGCGGTGGTAATGAAGATTTCACCCAGTCGTCCTTTACCCGACAACAGCGTTGATACCAACCAGTTCGAGATCACAAACAGCAACACCAGCCCGGCCGTGCTTGCCAGTGTGAAGAGCGCGTTATAGTTGAAAGCGTCCGCCGTGCGGAACAGAAATCCGGTTCCGGTCATGCGCAGGATCGAAGTGACCGTATACAGCACGACCATGACAACCGCCCACAAATATGAACCTCTCTTCTTATTCTTGATTTCCTTGACGGAATCAAACGGATGGATCGAAGTATGAAGCCAAACACGCAGTTTGTCGTTTTTAATCGCGGATTTTTCGCGCTTTTTCAGTTGAATACCGAAATAGAAAAGCAACACGATCAATACGACCGCAAGAATAAATATCCAGACAAAATTATCTTTCAAAAACTCTTTGCGTACCTGCTGGTAAGCCGAATCATAGGTGACGTAATCGTATGCCGACTCGGCGTATTTCATCGCCTTATCGTATTCCCCGTTCGCGTAGCAAGTGTGTGCCAAACCGCGATAAGCGAAAATGCAGGAGGAATCTTCGGCATTGACTTCATGCCAGAGTTTTTCCGCCTCAGCATAGTTTCCCTGCAAATACAGTTTTTGCGCGCGCTGTGCTTTTTCGCCGTAGGGAGTGATCTCAAACTCGGTGATACTGCAAAGTTCGGAATCAATGACCAAAACTTTATCCTTCATCAGCGTCATAGACAAAGGATTAACAAAAAGACCCAAACGATCCCCTTTTGCACCGCCGCCGCCAAACGCGGTAATCAGATTACAATCAATATCATAGACGTAAACGATCCCGTACGTGCGGTCAAGCGCAAAGATAAATCCGTTATCATTGATGCCGATACTGCCGAAATTCTGTACCAGGCGTTTATCCCACGTCGTTTCCACGTGGTTTTCCAAAAACATATAGCCGGTGGCAGGTTCACTTTTTCCCTTATTTCTGCGATGCAACAGTACGTTTACACCGCCGGGACTTAACTGCTGGATCTGTCCGGTGCCGTTGGTATAGTTCTTATTGGACTCACAGCCGTTGCAGGTAAAAAGATATCCGTTCGGATCCATGGCGATATCATTGAAAGAATACGGCAGAACACGTGTCTGTTTCGACCGTTTTTCATCGGTATTGGTCAAAAGATCCCAAATATATCCGAGCGTGTCCAAAGCGGTGGCCTGAACGGTATTCGCGCCGTAGAAACCCTGGAATTCAAAATCACTGTTAAACAGCAAAGCGCCA
>JAZRWX010000109.1:0-1979 GCA_045599905.1 Acutalibacteraceae bacterium | reverse complement strand
TATGTGACCATCGAGCGTGAGATCGAGGGCGATCAGCAGAACGAGGATATTCTGCACGCTAAAAATCTTCTGGAAAATATCATCACCGAAGTTTACGGGGAGGGTACGTTATGTTAAAGATTTGTCTGATCGGTGTCGGTGGCATCAGTGGGGTTCATGTTCCGGCATGGCTGAATATGGAAGATGCCGAACTGGTCGGGATCTGCGATATTCGTCCGGAGCAGATGGAACAGTATCCCGATATACGGCATTATACCGATATGGATGAAATGCTGGATACTGAAAAGCCGGATATTTTGGATATCTGCCTGCCGACCTTCCTGCACGTGGAATACTCTATGCGTGCCATGGATAAAGGCGTCAACGTGCTGTGCGAAAAGCCGATCTCGCTGAACGAGGAGGACGTTGAAAAGGTTTACGCCTGCGCTGAAAAGAACGGGGTCAAATTCATGATCGCCCACGTGCTGCGTTGGTGGGATATGTATGAAACGGTCAAGGAACTGATTGATAATCAGAAATACGGCAAACTGCTGTCGGGCGAAATGCATCGGTTAAGCGCCATTCCCGCTTGGAGCTGGGACGGCTGGATGCAGGACGAAAAACGCAGCGGTTTTGTGCCGTTTGATCTGCATATCCACGATCTGGACTTTCTGGTCTATGCTTTGGGTGTGCCGACGGGCATACAAAGTCACCGCTCCAAACGAACCGAACAGGACTATTTCTGTGTGACTTATGAGTTTGGCGACGTGTTTGTCACGGCCGAGGCTTCGTGGTATGCCGCGCCTGTTTCGTTTGAAGCCGGCTTCCGCTTCCAGTTTGAAAAAGCGGTCGTCGTGTTCAATGACGGTAAATTTGTGATTTATTCGGTTGACGAGGGCAAGATCGACCTGACCCCCGGCGCTTCTGAAAACGCTTCCGAGCAGGAACATAAGGCCGGTGAAATCGAACTGCCGGCGTCCGACCCCTATGCGAACGAAATCAATTATTTTGCCGCGTGTGTGCGTGAAAACCGCCCTGCCGACAAGGTCAAACCGCAGGAACTGAAAGCGGTCTGCCATATTTTAAGGAATCTGTAAGGGGATCATGCTATGCGTAAATTCAAGGCGGCAGTCATCGGCTGCGGCACCATTTCGGTCATGCATCTGGACAGTATCGCTTATTCTGACCGGGTCGAACTGGCGGCGGTCTGTGATATCGTTCCCGCAAAGGCGCAGGCGGCTGCCGAAAAATACGGTGTTCCGGCATATTACGATTATCACGAAATGTTCCGCGCGGTAAAACCCGACGCGGTGCATCTGTGTCTGCCGCATGACCTGCATACGGTCGTCGCGCAGGAAGCCATCCGCGCGGGAATCGCCGTTTTGTCCGAAAAACCGATGAGCATCCGCTACGAAGATGCCGTTGAAACGGTCGAACTGGCCGAAGAAAAGGGCATACAGTACGGTGTCATTTTCCAGTGCCGGTACAATACGACCTCGAAACTGATCAAGGCGCGTATCACCGACGGAAAACTCGGCGCGGTCAAAGGCGCACGCACCGTTCTGACCTGGTCGCGGGACGACGATGCCTATTACGCGCAGTTTGACTGGAAAGGTACCTGGGAACACGAAGGCGGCGGCGTGATTATCGATCAGGCGATCCATTCGCTGGACCTTGCCAACTGGATGATCGACAGCACGCCCGTTTTGGTGCAGTCAACGCTGCATAACCGACACCACAAAAGAATGGTAGTCGAGGATACGGCGGAGGGACTTGTGGAGTACGAAAACGGCGTACTGCTGTCCTTTTTCGCGATGAACAACTATCCGACGGACGAGCCGACCGAAGTCCGCCTGCTTTGTGAAAACGGCAGTGCGCGGCTTTCGTATGACGAGGCGACGATCTATTATGACGACGGCACGACCGAATATGCCGACAATCAACCCAGCGAAGACCTGCTGGCGTCGGGCGGTAAGAATTACTGGGGAAGTCGGAGGCCA
>JAZRWX010000108.1:0-18175 GCA_045599905.1 Acutalibacteraceae bacterium | reverse complement strand
CCGCATCAAGTCGATCAACGCATCTCTCGGCAAAATAACGGGCGGCGACCTGAACGAGGTCGTGAACGTACGCTCGAACGCCGAATTCGCCTCCCTTTCGGATGATATCAATTCCACCGTGAACACGCTCAAAAAGTATATCGACGAGGCTTCCGCCCGGATCGACGCGGAGCTGATGCTTGCGTAGGACATCCAGGCGTCCGCTTTGCCGAATATTTTCCCCGCGTTCCCGAAGAGGAAGGATTTCGATATCTTCGCGAGTATGCATCCCGCGAAGGAGGTCGGCGGCGACTTCTACGACTTTTACTTCACCGACAGTTACTCGCTCCATTTCGTGATCGCGGACGTTTCGGGCAAGGGAGTCCCGGCGGCGATGTTCATGATGCGTGCCATGACGGAACTCAAGACCCTTACCGAATCCGGCAAATCCATCGGCGACGTGTTTACCGACAGCAACAACGCTCTGTGCGCGGGCAACGCCGCCGCCATGTTCGTTACGGCGTGGCAGGGAGGCATCGACCTTTCGACGGGCTGTCTGAATTACGCGAATGCGGGTCACAATCCGCCGCTGGTGCGTCATGCCGACGGAAAATTCAACTTCTTAAAATCGCGCGCCGGATTCGTTCTTGCCGGTATGGACGGCGTTCAGTATAAGCAATTTGAATTGCAGTTGGAACCGGGGGATATCGTTTATCTGTATACGGACGGTGTGACCGAAGCGACCAACGCCGCGAACGAACTGTACGGTGAAAACCGCCTGCTGAACGTGGTGAACGCCCGTGAATATGAATCCATGCAGTCCCTTTGTGAAGCGGTGCGCGCCGACGTGGACGCCTTTGTCGGGGAAGCCGATCAGTTCGATGACATTACCATGGTCGCGTTTCGGTATATCGGCCATCCGCCGGTACCGACCATCCATTTCGACGAGGCGAAACTGGAAGATATTTCCGAAGCGACCGCTTTTGTCGAGGATGAACTGGAAAAGATCGGCTGTCCGATGAAGACGGTCATTCAGTTCAACGTCGCCATTGATGAAATTTTTAGCAATATCGTGCGGTACGGGTACGCTCAAAAAGCCGGACCGGTCACCGTTTCGGTCATTGAAACCGAAGATCCGCACGCGGTACATCTGCGCTTTGCGGATAACGGTATTCCTTATAATCCGCTGACAAAATCCGACCCGGACGTGACCCTTTCGGCGGAAGAACGGGGAATCGGCGGACTGGGCATCTATATGGTCAAAAAGACGATGGATGACGTCCGGTACAAATTTGAAAAAGACCAGAATATTCTGACGATCACCAAACTGTTGTGATTCCGGGATACAGCTGATCGGGGAGAAGTGATAAAATGTATGAAAATCTGAACGAGGCGATCTGTTTCGCGACACAGGCACACGCGGGGCAGCTGCGAAAACTGGCCAACACACCGTACATTCTGCATCCGTTGGAGGTCGCGTCGATCGTCGCGACCATGACGGCGGACGAGAACGTGATGATCGCCGGACTGCTGCACGACACGGTGGAAGACTGCGGCGTGGACCCGAAGACCATCAAGCAGAAGTTCGGCGCGCGTGTATCGGCACTGGTACAAAGCGAGACCGAGGATAAACTGTCCGACCGTCCGCCCGCGGAAACCTGGCAGGAACGGAAAGAAGAATCTCTGCTGATCCTGCGGCTGACCAAAGACCGTGACGTTAAAATACTGTGGCTGTCGGATAAACTTTCCAATATGCGGTCGTTCCACCGTGAATACATGAAGAATGGCGACGCGGTCTGGCAGGCGTTGAATCAGAAAAATCCGCAGATGCAGGGCTGGTACTACCGGACGATCGCCGATTATCTTTCCGAACTTTCGGATACCGCCGCTTATAAAGAGTATACACGTTTAGTCAGCGAAGTTTTTGATAAAGGAGAATGATTATGGAACGGATCACGTTTAATAATGAAAACGGCGTATTGACGGTCGGTCTGCGCGGACGGATCGACTCGACCAATGCCGCCGCCGTGGAGGCGGAAATCGAAACCGTGCGCGCGGCGGAAAACCATTCCGATATCCGTCTGGACGTAAAGGAACTTGAATACATTTCCAGTGCCGGTTTGCGTTTGATTCTGCGCCTGCGCAAGGCGGAAAGCACGCTGGAAGTCGTTAACGCTTCCAGCGAGGTGTACGAAATCTTTGAAATGACCGGGTTCACCGAAATGATCCCCGTTTCCAAGGCGTACCGGGAACTGTCGGTGGATGGCTGTGAGGTCATCGGCCAGGGCGCGAACGGTAAGGTCTACCGCATTGACGAAGACACCATCGTCAAGGTTTATTTCAATCCCGACGCACTGCCCGATATCCATCGTGAACGTGAACTGGCGCGCCGCGCGTTCGTGCTGGGCATTCCGACAGCGATCCCGTACGACGTGGTCAAGGTCGGAGAACAGTACGGCTCGGTCTTCGAATTGTTAAGCGCGAAATCCTTTGCCAAACTGATCGACGCCGAACCGGAAAAACTGGATCATTACGTCGGTCTGTACGTCGATTTGCTGAAAAAGATCCACGGAACGGTCGTTAAGCCGGAAGATATGCCCGATATGCGCCGCGTGGTGCTGGACTGGGTGGGTTTCGTGCGTGAATATCTGCCGGAAAGCAAAGGCGATAAGCTGCACAGACTGGTCGAAGAAGTGCCGGAAGACCTGCACATGATGCACGGGGATTATCACGTCAAAAACGTGATGATGCAGGACGGCGAGGTCCTGCTGATCGATATGGATACCCTTTGCCACGGTCATCCGATCTTTGAACTTGCCAGCGTTTTCAACGCCTATCAGGGATTCGCGGAACTGGATCACAACGTGTCGCGTAATTTCCTCGGCATTTCGTATGAGGCGGCGACCGAGATCTGGAAAAAGACATTGGTAATGTACCTCGGAACGGAGGATGAACAGCGAAACGCCGAAGTGGCGAGCAAGGCGAAACTGATCGGCTATACCCGGCTGATGCGCCGGCTGATCCGCCGCGGCGGTCTGGAAGACGAGCAGGGCCGCAGGGAAATCGAAACGTATAAACAGCATATTATTGACCTGCTGGATCAGGTCGACACGCTGATTTTTTAAGGAGGAGCAGACATGACTATCACCAACATCAAAACGGGAACGGAATTAACGCTTTCTTTGCAGGGCAGACTGGATACCAATACCGCGCCGCAGTTGGAAAACGCATTGGCCGAACAGTCCGAAGGGATCACGAAACTGATCCTTGATTTCAAGGAACTGGAATATATTTCTTCCGCCGGATTGCGCGTACTGCTTTCAACACAGAAAAAAATGAACGCGCAGGGAAGTATGGTCATCAAAAACGTCTGTGAGGATATTATGGAAGTTTTTGAGATCACCGGCTTCGCCGATATCCTGACCATCGAATAATGGCAATAAAAATGCCTCCGTCACGGTGACGGAGGCATTTTTCATTTTGTCGTAATGGTTTTTGTTTTGATGACGATGTGGGTCGTTTTTCCGGTGGGATGCTGTATCAGTTTCGTCAATAACTGGAAGCAGCCGGTTGCCGTATTCTGACCTCCCTGCACCGGGCCGACGGTGGTCAGGTCAATGTTGACGGGGAAAGATCCCTGAATGTTGTCAAACGACGCGACCTCGATTTTTTTGTCGGGGAAAAACCGGTTGACACAGTACATGACCTTTAAGGAAAGCATATCCGAAAAAGTAATGACGGCGGTGCATTCGGGGTGTTCTTCCAACACGCGAAGGATCGGGTGATAGCGGTCGGTGGTCAGCAGCGGAACGGTGTACGTATAACTGGGATTATAATCCAGTTTGTATTCCGCAAGCGCGCGCTTATATCCCGCCAGTCGGTCAATCGAACAGGAAAGGTTTTCCGGACCGTTCATGAATAAGATCCTGCTGTGTCCCCGTTCCAGCAAATACTTTCCGATAATATATCCGCTGTATTCGTCGTTCGAAATAACGTAATTGCAATCCACGCTGTCGAATTTTCTGCCCAACAGTACGAACGGAATGTTGAAACCGTTCAGAAACCGCACGTTATCTTCACTGTCGGCGGTGGGAGAAAGAATGATCCCGTCCACGTTCTGCCGCAGGGCGGTTTCAATGGCGCGCCGTTCAATGGCGGCGTCTTCGTTGGTATTCAGCACCAGCGTGCCGTAATCCTTTTCGGCAAACTGGTCACACAACTGTTTGACCGCCAAAGAAAGATGAGGGTTGGCGATATCGCCGACGATCACCGCGATCATATTGCTTTTTCCCGATCGCAGATACCGTGCCGACGCGTTGCCGATATAATTCATCCGTTCGGCAATTTCCAGGATGCGCGCTTTGGTTTCTTCTTTGACCAGAGAACTGCCGTTCAGCGCGTTGGATACGGTATTGGTGGAAACCCCGGCTTCCCGGGCGATATCACTCATTAAAACACGTTTGAACTCTTGTTTTTTTGCCATATTGAGGTTCTCCTGCTTGAAATATGTAGTCAACACTAGTATCATAACATTTCTTTTTCGTTTTTTCAACATTAAATTCACAATATTGCCCGAATTTGTCAGAAATACGGGTATTTTCCGGAAACGACGGACGCGGGTTATGGAATATAAATAATTCCGACAAAAATGCAGGGCACGAATTTTACATTTTTACTAAAAAAAGATTGACAAATCAGCATGGAAATGTTATAATAAACACAACGGATATGAACGATAATATTTTCCGTAAAATTTAGGCAGAAAAATGCCGGAAACCCCCGATTTTATTATGGATTTTCGATTTTTTACTTGCGCTGTTTCGGGGAACAATTCACAACTGAAAAAACGATACGTGCAGCATACCGATTTTGAAAAAAACGACGTCGGTGTGCTTTTCGCCGTATTTTTATTGACAAAAAAGGAGTTTGCCATGAAAAAAACCGTTGCGTTTTTATTGGGAATATGCATGATGATTCCGGCGGCATTCTGTAATATGCCGGTATCCGCGCAGACCGCGGACAATATTGTTTTCACAGACGAATATGCCGCGTATCTTTCCGCGTATTCCGATCTGAACGGAACGGTGCAGGATACTGCGCTTTCTTTGGATAACGTTTCCGCGGAACGCGGCGCGCGGATCAAAACGGGCAAATTCGACGGTAAATCCGCGATCCGTTGGCTGAACGGCAGCGGTGCGCTGGTCTGGCAGTTTGATTTGCAAAAAGGCGGACTTTATAACATCAAACTGAATTACCGGGCACTGGAAAACGGCAACCAGTCGTTCGCGATGGATGTGCTGATCGACGGGAAAGAACCGTTTGACGGTCTGACCGGACTGAAACTGCCGCGCATCTGGAAAGATGACGGTACCATCCGTAAGGACGGCGCTGATAATGAATTCGCCCCGGAACAGATCGAAGTGCTGGATTGGACCGAACAGCGTTTCAGCGATCCGGAAGGACTGATCGCCGATCCGTATCTGTTTGCGCTGAAACCCGGCAAACATACGGTCACTCTTGTCGGTCACGCTACCAAGATTGCTATTGCCGGCATGACGCTGTGCGCCGAAGAAACCGCGCCGACCTTTGCGGAAGCGCTGGCGGACTGGCAGAACAAGGGGTACACCGCCTATGACGGTGGACAGATCAACGTGGAAGGCGAAAGCGCCGTTCTGAAATCACAGAATTCGCTGATCGCTTTGTCGGATACCACTTCGGCGGACGTTGTACCGAACGATCCGTTCCGGAACAAGATCAACTATATCGGCGGCAGCAATTGGAGCGGCGTCGGCGATACAATCACGTGGAAAATCAACGTCCCGGCGGACGGGTTGTATGAACTGGATTTCCATTTCCAGCAAAGTTATCTGATGAACGGCAATTCCTACCGTGTTCTGAAAATTGACGGTCAACTTCCGTTCGAGGAAGCCAAGAACTTGAAATTCGCCTATTGCAACGCCTGGAAACATTACGGCTTTACCGACGAAAAGGGAAAGCCGTACGTTGTGTATCTGACCAAAGGGGAACATGATTTTTCACTTTCGGTCACGCTGGGCGAGTTTTCGTCGCTGGCGCGCGAACTTCAACCGCAGATCAAGGAACTCGGTACCCTTTACCGGCAGATCGTTATGATCACCGGCGAATCGCCCGACGCCAACCGTGACTATAACCTGTTCGGTCAGATTCCGGATTTTGAAAACCGTTTAAAAAATCTGAAAACCGCTTTGACTGCCATTGAAAAAGAGGCCGTCCGCATTTCGGGGAACGGCAGCAGTTCCGCGACGTCGATCATCAAAAGCATGGTGGCGGTCATCGACCGTATGCTGAATTACAAGTATCAGGCGCAGAATTATAAAAGCAGTTTTTACGACAACTATTCCAGTATCAGCGCGTGGCTCTATGAAATGACCAATATGCCGCTGGATATCGACGCGTTTTGCCTGAAAGCGCCCGGTAAGGACGTTGCGGGTTACAACGCCGGATTTTTTACCGATCTCCGTTTCGGCTTCCTGCGGTTCTGCGCGTCGCTGGCGGGCGATTACAATAACATTTCCGGCGGTGCCGATACGAAACATTCCATTTCGCTGTGGATCAACTGGGGCCGTGATCAGGCACAGGTGCTGAACTTCTTGGTTCAAAGCGACTTTACCCCCAAGACCGGCATCGCGGTCGATATCAAACTGACCAACGCATCGGTCATTCAGGGTCTGCTTTCGGGCAACGGCCCGAACTGCTACCTGCGGTTGTCCCGTACCGAACCGGTCAATCTGGCCATGCGCGGCGCGCTGTACAATCTGAAAAACTTTGACGATTACGACGAGGTCTGCAAACGATTTATGCCGACCGCGACCGTCCCGTACGATTTCACCGACGCAAACGGCAAAAAGGGCGCCTACGGTCTGCCCGACAGTCAGACCTTCACGGTGCTGTTCTATCGTTCCGATATTCTGAAAGAACTCGGTATGTCGGTGCCGAAAACGTGGGATGATTTCATTCACGTTTCCTCGGTGATCATGCGCAACAATATGCAGGTCGGTCTGCCTTATACACAGATCACCGATATGAGCCAGGTCAACATGGGACTGGGCGCGCTGAACATTTTCCCGACTTTGCTGATGCAGGACGGCGGCAGTCTGTACAATAAAGATTATTCCGCCATTGAACTGACCTCGCTCAAAGCGGTCCGGGCATTCACCATGTGGACTGATTTTTACAACAAATACAGTTTCCAGAAAACCTATGATTTTTATAACCGCTTCCGTATCGGTCTGATGCCGATGGCGATCCAGTCGTATCCGATCTATACGCTGTTAAGCGGCGCGGCTTCCGAAATCAAGGGCTTGTGGGGGATCGCCCCGATCCCCGGCTTCTTGCAGGAAGACGGTACGATCAACAACTGCCAGGCCGGTGCGGGCTCTGCCTGCGCGATCATCGACAACGGCAACATCCGGGAGATCAATGACGCGTGGGAGTTCATCAAATGGTGGACCAGCGACGAGATCGAGTACCGTTTCTCGCAGAACGTCGAATCCATTCTGGGCGTGACCGGGCGCAATACGCCGGCTTCGGTCGGCGCCATGCAGCGTCTGTCCTGGGATGATAACGACGCCGAAATTTTGATGGACCAGTGGAAAGTTGTCCGCGAAATGCCTGAAGTACCGGGCGGCTATTACATCCCGCGTGTTGTTGACCAGGCGTTCTGGAACGTTGTCAACAATAACAAGAGTGTCCGTTCCATGCTGTTGGAATGGGATAAGGTCGCCGATAACGAGATCGCCGAAAAGCGTTCTCAATATGGATTGAAGTAAGAATTTCCGATTCGTTGAAAGGATAATGGAGTTATGAAAACAAAACTCGGCATTAAGAAAAACAGCGAAATCAGAACCGGCATGATCATGCTGGCACCGTTTCTGATCCTGTTTTTCGTTTTTACGATCCTGCCGATCATTTCTTCCGTGGTGTTGAGTTTCACGTCCTACGACATGATCTCCGCCCCCAAGTTTAACGGTATCGGGAATTATGTAAAAATGTTTTCCCGTGACGATATGTTCCCGAAAGTATTGCGGAACACGCTGCTGCTGGCAATCGTGACCGGCCCGATCAGTTATATCCTTGCTTTTATGCTGGCGTGGATGATCAACGAACTGAACCGCGGTATGCGCACCCTGCTTTCCTTCCTGTTTTACGCGCCGGCGCTTTCCGGTCAGGTCTACCTGATCTGGCAGGTGCTGTTCAGCGGTGACAGTTACGGTTATATCAACAACGCCCTGCTGACCATGGGTCTGGTTTCGGAACCGATCCAGTGGTTCAAGTCCCCCGAATACGCCATGCCGATCGTGATGATCGTCCAGTTGTGGATGAGCATGGGCGTTTCGTTTCTCGCCAATGTTTCCGGTTTGCAGAACGTCAATCCGGAACTGTACGAAGCGGGATGTATCGACGGTGTCAGAAACCGTTGGGTGGAACTGTGGTACATTACGCTGCCCAGTATGAAATCCATCCTGCTGTTCGGCGCGGTCATGCAGATCCAGTCCTGCTTCTCGATCGGTTCGATCGTTACGATCCTGACCGGTTTCCCAAGCGTGAACTATTCTACTGATACGTTGGTCACAATGCTGATGGACGTCGGCACCAGCCGGTATGAAATGGGTTATGCCGCGGCATTGTCGGTCTTCCTGTTTGCCATGATGGCGATCACGCGTGTGCTCGTTGGCAAGATACTGGACTCCTTCGGTAATCAGGGAGGGCGCAAATGAAAAATCGTGCACAGTATAAAAGATATACCCGTTCACGGGTCGGCAATTTCTTTTATTTCTTCTTCCTGACGCTGTTCGGTCTGTTTTCGGTACTGCCGATCATTTACACGGTCTGTACCTCGCTGAAACCGCTGGAAGAAATCATGATCTACCCGCCGCGTTTCTTTGTAACACGGCCGACGCTGGAAAACTACGCGGCACTGCCGAAACTGCTTTCCAGTTTGCAGGTACCGCTTTCACGGTACGTTTTCAACAGTATCTTCATCAGCGTGGCGACCACGATCTTACATATTCTGATCGCTTCTATGGCGGCGTTCGTCCTGTCAAAACTGAAATTCAAAGGATGCGCCGTGATTTTCGCCACCGTACAGTTCGCGCTGCTGTATAACGCGTATACGCTGGCAATCCCGCAGTACGTGATCTTCTCGAAACTGCACATCATTGATACTTATTTAGTCTATATCCTGCCGTATCTGCCGTCCGCAATGGGTGTCTTCTTAATGAAGCAGTTCATCGACAGCAGTGTGCCGGACGCGCTGTTGGAAGCCGGCCGGATCGACGGCGCCGGATTTTTCCGCATCTACCGGCAGATCGCTTTGCCGATCATTCGTCCGGCATGGCTGACGCTGGCACTGTTCGCGTTCCGCGATCTGTGGTCCATGCAGCCCGGCGGTACGATTTTCAGCGAAGAACTGAAAATGCTGCCGACCGTTCTTTCAACCATTTCCGCCGGCGGTATCGCCCGTTCGGGCAGCGCTATGGCGGCAACCGTTATTTTGCTGATCCCGCCTGTCACCGTATATATGATCACGCAGGGAAGCGTGATGGAAACCATGGGCAGTGCCGGTATCAAAGAATAAGCATGATTCAATTCTGACGAAAGGAAGGAAACCGTAATGAAAAAGATCCTGAAATATACCGCCGCGCTATTGCTGGTTCTGATCCTGTGCGGACTGATGATCTCGCCGGTTGCTTCCGCAGAAGAATATGAATCCGAACCTTACGATACCTATATGTACTGGACCAGCGCGGAGGGATCGAAGCGGGAAGCCGCGCCGATCCGCGAACTCTATACGGTCGAAGATAAGGTTTACGGTTTTGACCTCGGCATTGAAGAATTCAGTGAACCCGCCGATCTGGATACCGACAGTAAAGGAAACGTTTATATTCTTGATGCGGATAACGCCCGTGTAGTGGTCCTGACCCCGCAGCTGAAACTGATCAGAATCATTTCTGCACCGACCGTGAAAGGCGAAGAACTGGATTTTTCCGGCGCACGCGGCATTTATCTTGACCGTGAAGATCAGGTCTACGTCTGCGATACCAATAACGGACGTGTGCTGGTTTTTGACAAGAACGGTAAATACACGAAACAGATCACGCTTCCGGAAAGCGACGTCGTTCCGGATGATTTCAATTTTGCGCCGACCAAACTGGTCATGGACTCACGCGGATACATTTTCGTATTGAGTGACGGATCGTATTACGGCGCGGTCGTCTATGATGAAGACGGTAATTTCCTCGGCTTCTACGGCGCCAACTACGTTCAGGCGACCGTGTTGGATTTTTTGGCAAAGTTGTGGGACCGCATGACCCAGACCGAAGCCAAACGTGCGGCAAGTGTTCAGAAACTGCCGTACCAGTTTATCAGTATGGATATCGACCAAAGCGACTTTATCTATACGCTGACCGGCAAAACCGAAAACATTTATTCTTCCGGTACCGGTCATATCCGCCGACTGAATCCCGCCGGCAGCAACATTTATAAAAACAGCAGCGGCAAAGGCTCGGAATCGCTTGATTTTACCGATGCGGGTGATTTCAAAACCGAAGTACTGATGCCGTATCTGACCGATTTCAAAAAACTCTGTGTCGATAAAAACGATTTTGTGTATGCCGTTGACGCACAGTTCGGTCATATCTTTATTTACGACAGCCAATGCAATAACATCGGTGTTTTCGGCGGCGGCGGACGCGATTTCATCTGCGAACAGAAGGGAACATTTGAACGCGCCTCCTCCATCGTGGTATACGGCGATATGCTGTACGTGACCGATGCCGAAGATTGCAGTATCACGTCTTTCCGTATTACTGATTACGGAAAAATGTATATCAAAGCGCAGAAACTGACGCTGGACGGTAATTATCCCGAAGCCAAACCGCTGTGGGAGCAGATTCTGTCGGTCGACAAAAACAATCAGCTTGCCTACATCGGTCTTGCGCAGGCGGCCTTGTTTGAAGGGGATAACACCGCGGCGCTGGATTATGCCGAAACCGGTCTGGATCAGAATGACTACGCGGTCGCGTTCCAGCAGAAACGCTCGGAATTCTTTGCCGACAACGTCTGGTGGATCATCGTTCTGGTCGTGGTTCTGGCCATCGGTATCTTCATCTGGATCAAACTGCGCGGGGAAAAGGAAAAGAATCCGGACCATCCGGTTCGTTTCGCCCTGAATACCGTGATCCATCCGTTTGATTCATTCTACCGCCTGAAATATAAAGGCGCCGGCTCATTGGGTGTGGCATTCCTGCTCATGCTCCTTTATTACGTGGCCATGGTGGTCTCGGAGATCTATTCCGGTTTTTCGTTCAGCATTTTCGATCCTGCCGATTATAACTCCCTGCTGACGCTGGTTCGCACCATCGGACTGGTCGTTGTCTGGACGGCCGTCAACTGGGGCGTGTGTATTCTGGCACAGGGCAAGGGTTATCTGAAAGAGATCTTCATGGTGACCTGCTATGCGCTGATCCCGGAAATCATCGGCTGTGTGCTGAAACTGATTCTGACCAACATTCTGGTGCCGGAAGAAGCGGCAATCATGACGATTCTGATGGTTTGCTGCCACATTCTCACAGCCGTCGTTCTGTGCGTCGGCATCATGGCGGTCCACGAATACGATTTTTTCCGCTTCCTGTGGACAACGGTCGTTTCGGTGCTCGGCATTCTGCTGATCGTGTTCATCATTTTCATGATCTTTATTCTTACGCGTGAACTGAGTTCGTTTATCGGTTCCATTGTAAAGGAGGCGCTTTATCAATGACAAAAGCGGTTCGTAATGGAATAAAACGGACAGCGGCGCTTCTGCTGGGTGCGGTAATGATTTTTGTGTTTGCCGCCTGCGGTGATATGGAACCGCTGGAATTTTCGGATTATCAGTCAAACCTGAAAATCACGACGGTCGATTCGGGCGTCGTGACGGAAAACGATCGTTTTTCCCTGTCCTGGGACGCGGAACGCGCGGTCGTCAGCTTTACCGATAAGGAAAGCGGGCAGGTCTGGTCCACCACACCGGCGGACTATTGCAAGCGCCCGGACGCCGATCCTGCTGTGGGGGACGGTGAACTGCTGTTCACGCCCATCAGCGTTTCCTATCTGCCGGGGGCCAATCAGCAGCTTTCCACCTATTCCGGTCAGAAAGTCCTGACCGAAGAGGGCCGGCTGTCTGCCAGAAAAGTGGATGACGGTCTGCTGGTCTGCTATTTCCTGGATAAAATCGAAATGGTCATTCCGCTGGTATACCGCCTGTATGACGATCATTTCGCGGTATCGGTCGATACCGCCCACATCCTGGAAGGGCAGTATCAACTGTACAGTATCGATATCGCGCCGTATCTCGCCAGTGTGGCAACAACGAAAAAGCCGGACAAAGATAAATATCTGTTTGTTCCGTCCGGTTGCGGCGCGCTGATGTATCCCGACGTGCGAAGCACCGGCTTCCGCGCGTATAAAGAAGAACTTTTCGGTTCGGACTACGCCGAATTGCAGGACGCGATCACGTCGAACGAAATCGGCGCGACCATGCCCGTTTTCGGTGTGAACGACGGGGAAAACGCATTGCTCGGTGTGATCGAGCAGGGTGCCGCCTGCTGTGATATTCAGGCGATCGCCGGCGATGAGATCGGTTATTCTTCGGTATATCCGACCTTTACGCTGCGCGGATTCAACACCGAAAAGATCCAGACTTCCTACGGCAGTAAAAAAGTTTACGATTCCTACTCCGACGGGTATGCCAATACCGCCTGCACGGTCGGTTATTATCCGGTATCAGACGGATATTCCGGCATGGCAAAACGGTACCGTCAGTATTTACGGGAAAACGAGGGGATGAAATCCGACGTTTCCACCCGGCCGCTTTATTTGCAGGCAGTCGGCGGTGCCAAAATCGACCGTTCTTTCCTGGGGATTCCGTATACGTCGGTCGCGTCGGCAACAACAATCGAGCAGGTCGGCAAGATCGCGAAATCCGTTTCCGATCTGACCGGACTTCAACCGGTCCTTCAATTAAAAGGATTCGGCGCTTCCGGTATAAATATCGGCAAGATCGCTGGCGGCTTGAAAATCGACGGATCGCTCGGTTCTTTCGGCGATCTTAAAGACCTGCAAAAGCAATTTCCCGATATATATCCGGACTTTGACGTACTTCAATTCTCCAAATCCGGACTGGGCGTTTCTTTCGCGTCCGACGGGGCGAAAGCGGTCAATTCCGCAATGGCGTCCCACTTCCTGAAATATGCTACCGCCATGGGGAACGGCGATACCGAAAAGGGTGTTTACCACCTGCTGGCACGCGGTCAGATCGGTACGATCACACAAAAAGTCACCGATAAGATCAAGGATGAATCGCTGAACGGCGCTTCTTTCTCGACCATCGGGCAGATCACCTATTCCGATTACCGTGATCCGTCCAGTTATAACAAAGGAAATATGGATGCGGATATTTCCGCGGTGCTGAAAGCGGCACGCAAGGAAACTTCGGTCATGACACAGAAATCCTTTGCGTACGCGGCGGCGCAATCCGATCACGTTATCGCGGCACCGTCCGAATCCACCGGATTCGACGCGCTGGATGTGGACGTTCCGTTTTATCAAATGGTTTTCAAGGGCTCCGTATCCCTTTCCGGTCCGTCGCTGACGCTGGCGGGTAACGTGCGTGATACGTTTTTAAGTTCGGTCGAAACGGGCAGCGGTCTGCTGTTCACCGTGGCCGATCATTATAATAAGTCTTTCGTGCATGGGCAAAGCGTATTTGCCGGGGCGGTCTTCGACGGACAGAAGGAAACGCTCGGCGCGTACGTGAAAGAAGCGAAAGATCTGCTTTCCCGCGTGGCGGGCAGCACGATCGAAAAACATGAAATATTGGCGGAAAATGTGACGAAAACCACGTTTTCCGACGGCACCGTACTGGTGACTAATCGCAGTAATACGGATTATTCCGGGTTCGGCACCGTAAAAGCCGGCAGCTTTGTTTATCGTTAAATCTACGGAAAGGAATGCGAAAAATGTCTTCTAAACTCCAAAAGACAAAAGGGATCGAGCGTTTGAAGGTTCGCTACGGCAGAATGTTTATCGTGCCGTGGTTTATCGGAATTCTGCTGTTTTTCATTATCCCGCTGATATCGTCTGTCGCATATGCTTTCTCTGATTTCAGTCTGATGAACGGCGTTTCGTTGAAATTTACCGGCTTGACGCATTTTAAGTATCTGCTGAACGAAGACCCCGATTATATCAATAATCTCCGGTCGGCGGTCACCGGTTTTCTGACTTCGCTGCCGATCATCGTGGCGTTAAGTCTGATTTTTGCGGTCATTCTCAACCAGAAATTCCATGGCAGACTGCTTGCCCGCGCGGTTTTCTTCCTGCCGGTCATCATTGCGACGGGTGTCGTCATGAAATACGTCATGACCGGCAACAACCTCGGCAGTGATGGCTCGGCGTTGAGTACCGCCATCGGCAGTGACGAATCGGCCATGCGTTTCAGCGCGATCCTTTTGAAACTGGGGCTTCCCGATAAGGTGACGCTGGTTTTGAACGATTATATTACCAACGTATTCAACCTGATTTGGAGCTGCGGTATTCAGATCCTGCTGTTTGTCGCCGGTATGCAGTCCATTCCGGAACAACTTTATGAAGTGTCCGAGATCGAGGGCGCCACTTCGTGGGAAGAATTCTGGTACGTCACGTTCCCGATGCTCGGCAACGTGATCCTGCTGGTCTTTATTTACACGATGGTGGACCAGATCACGGCTTTTGATAACCCCGTTATGAAGCAGGCGTACGATTTTGTCGGCAAAAACAGTCTGTACGATCAAAGCGCGGCGGCGCTGTGGCTGTATTTCGTTATTGTCGGCGCGGTCGGCGGTCTGATCCTGCTGATCTACCAGCGCGTATTCCTGCGCCGTTGGAATTAAGGGGGGCGATACGATGAAAAATATCATGAACATCAACGCCTCCTCCATTCAGATCACTAAGCAGACCAAACAGCGCATTTTCAGTATCGCGTATCGGCTGCTCCGGCTGTTTTTGCTGGTTGCCGTCGGTTACACGGTCATGTCTCCGCTGTTTCAGGTTATCGCGAATTCATTGAAGCCGCAGTCGGACTTCATCAATTCCAGCGTGGTCTGGATCCCGTCCAAAGTACACTGGCAGAACTTCGCGGACGCGTTCCGCGTGATGGATTACCCGGTCACCTTCCTGCGCACTTTGCTGATCCCGGTGGTCAGCGCGCTGATGGAGGTCGCCACCTGCGGGGTTGCCGCGTACAGTTTCGCCCGATTCAAATATCCCGAACGGAAAGTGATGTACGCACTGCTGATTTTGCTGATCCTCGTGCCCGTTCGCATTACCATGCTTCCGTCTTACGTAAATTACCGCTATTTCGATTTCTTCGGGATCACGAAACTGATCGGTAAACTGGTCGGTAAAGATCTGACACTGAATCTGATCAATACACCGTTCACGTTTTATCTGCCGTCCATTTTCGGCGTCGGGTATCAGTCCGGCTTGTTTATCATGATCTACATTCAGTTCTTAAAGGGAATTCCGAAAGAACTGGAAGAAGCCGCGTGGATCGACGGTGCGGGTCCCGTTAAGACCTTTATTCAGATCATCGTCCCGTCTTCCGGCGTCGCGATTCTGACGGTTTCCATTCTGTCGATCATCTGGCACTGGAACGAATATTACCTGACCGGGCTTTATTTCAACAGCAACTACCCGATGTCCATCGCGATCGACCGTATTTTCGAGTTGATCAAACTGGATCAGCACGTTTCTTCGCAGATCGGTACCAGCATGGCGGCGTGCCTGCTGTTTATTCTCCCGGTGCTGATCTTCTACCTCATCGTTCAGAAGAACTTTATCAAAAGTATCGACCGGGTCGGTATTGTCGGATAAAACGGAACTTGTTCCGAGTATATAAATCAAAAATAATTTATTTCAGAAAGGGTTTTTGACATGAAAACATTGATCAAACGTACACTGTGCATCATGCTGGCACTGGCGCTTTGCCTGATTTGCTTCGCGGGATGCGGACCGAAGGCCGAAACCAAGACCACCGAAATTGTTGAGGATACCGATTTCTATGAAGCGGATGATGAAAACGAATCTTCCGAAGGCGGTACGACCACTTCTTCAACCACTTCCAAAACCACAAAGGGTGATACGACTGTTACCACGCCGGTCGACAACGGCAAGACCGATTCCAAACCGTCTGGCGGCAACAAGGATATCACTTCCAACGATATCACCGGAAACGGCACTGCCGGTACGGTAAAAATGGACGAAAACCTGGCTAAAAAATTAAGAGGAACGACCGTGAAACTGCTTTGGTGGCATGATTTTACCGACACGGAAAAGAGCGTTATCAAAAAATTTGAAAAAGATACCGGCATGAAGGTCGATTATAAATTCTCCTCGAACGACGCTGAACCGTATACCGAACTGCTGGCTTCTTCCATGGCAGGTAAAGAAGGTTATGACGTTGCGATGTTCAACTACACCTGCTTCCCGGGCCGCCCGATCAAAATGATGCAGCCGCTGGAAAAATTCTCAAACTACAAAACCTCCGACTGGGACGATGAGATCGCGTCCGCTTATAAGATCAACGGCAAAAGATACGGCATGAACATCAACGGTTCCAACTATTCCGAATACGTTGTCATGTATTATAACAAGACCATCTTCAACAAGATGAAGGTCAAAACGCCCCGTCAGTACTGGCAGGCAGGCAACTGGAACTGGGATACTTTCATGGAGTGCGCGAAAGCGACCACCAAGAAAGACAAGAGCGTTTACGGTTACGTCAATCTGTGGGCACAGTCCATTTCCTACTGGACGACCACGGGCGGCAAGGACTTTATCAGCTATGATACCAACACCAGCAAGTTTACCTCCAACATCGGCAATAAGACGCTGAGCGACTCTCTGACCTTCTTCCTGACTTTGACCGATAAGGGTTATATGGATAAGACTCTGCCTTACGGACCCGATACTTTCAAGGCCGGCAAGGCGGCAATGTTCTCCTGCATCGCTTATCAGATGTTCAAGGATTCCAACTCCCGCTTCGATGAAATGACCGATGAAATCGACGCCGTTCCGTTCCCGATGCCCAAGGGCAAACAGCAGGTCGCTTTGATGGACGCTTCCGCGTTCGGTATCCTGCAAGGCGCCAAGAATCCGGAAGGCGCGATCGAATTTTTGAAATACTTCCTGGATCCGCGCAACTATCCGAAATCGGACAACTTCATTAACGCCAACCTGAAAGACACCTACGGCAAGGTTTCTCAGATGAAGAAACTGGTTCCGTATACCCGCGGCGTTCTGGACGGTGCCGGTCTGGTCGACTATTCGCCGATGTCACAGTTGATCTGTAAGAGTGATGTCGGTCAGGTCAAAGCAACGCTCGAAAAGTATAAGAGCAGTTACGACATCAGCATCAACAAGGTCAATCAGATGGTTTCGCAGGCAAAATAATAGCATTTGTTATTCCCGCCGTCGCTGACGGCGGGAAATAAAGGAGTAATTATGAAAACAAGAATACAGCGTTTTCCGAAAATCGGGTTGACAGTGCTGTGTATTGTGGCTATTCTGGCGGCTTATTTCCCGTTCAGTTTGCTTTCGTCACCGGTTTCTGCCGCCGCTTATACCCGTCAGGAACTGGATTTTGAAGATCCGGACGATTTCGGGTTTTCTTTGGATTCCGCGTTAAGTCTTGACGGTTTGCCGCAGCAGGACGGTTATCTGTTTGGGCAGAATACTTCCGAAAGCGCGCAGCAGATCGTTTTGAACTGCCCGGTCACTGCCGGGGAAACGAATACGGTCGGTTTTGACTTTTTGGTTTCCGAAATGCCGTCGGAAGGCAACCTGATCTTCACGACCGAAATCGCGGACGGAACGACGACCGTTTCTTCCCAGCAGATGAAGATGACGGTGTATACCGAAGTTGAAAAATGGTATCATTACGAAACCGACGTTATTCCGAAAACGCAGGACGTCACAATGAAATTTTCACTGCCGGCAGGCGTTGAAGTGATTTTCGACAACCTGGAAACGATCGACGGCAGCGGTAAGACCAATAAAATCGACGCCGAAACCGCGGCAGGCAATTACCTGTATTTTGACTGGGTCTTGAAAAATGAAACGGCGCAGGTCCGTAAGGACAACC
>JAZRWX010000107.1:0-6332 GCA_045599905.1 Acutalibacteraceae bacterium | reverse complement strand
CGCTGGCTCTGATGGACGCCGGTGTGCCGATCACCGCTCCGGTCGCCGGTATTTCCTGCGGTCTGATCACCGGTGACCAAGGCGTTTACGGTGACTTTATGACCATGGTCGATATCCAGGGTCTGGAAGATTTCTACGGCGATATGGACTTTAAGGTCGCCGGTACCAAAAAGGGTATTACCGCGATTCAGATGGATCTGAAAGTTCACGGTCTGACCCCCGAAATCATCAAAGAAGCATTTGCCAAGACGCATGAAGCCCGTGAATATATCCTGGACGAAGTCATGCTGAAAACCATCGACGCGCCGCGCACCGAACTGTCGAAGTACGCGCCGAAGATGCTGACCACTACCATCAATCCCGACAAGATCGGCGATGTTATCGGTAAGCAGGGCAAAGTTATCCAGTCCATTCAGGAACAGTGCGAATGTGAAATCACCATTGAAGAAGACGGTCACGTTTACGTTGCCGGTCTGGATATTGAAAAGGCACAGCAGGCGGTCGATATTGTTAATCTGATCGCGAACGATCCCGAAATCGGTGCCATCTATTCCGGTAAGGTCACCCGTTTGATGACCTTCGGTGCTTTCGTTGAAATCGCACCGGGCAAAGAAGGTCTTGTCCACATTTCCAAACTGGACGTTAAGCGCGTTGAAAAGGTTGAAGACGTTGTCACCGTCGGCGATCAGGTACTGGTCAAGGTCACCGAAATCGACGATCAGGGACGTATCAACCTCTCCCGTCGTGATGCTTTGGTCGAAGTCAACGGTGCTGTTGTCGAAGAAGGAGCCGACGAGGTTCCGGAACGCCCGCGCCGCAATAACGACCGCCGTGGTCACGGCCGCCGCCACGAATAATCCGACAGTGATAATAACCTGAAAAAACCCGCACCCAAAATTTTGGATGCGGGTTGCTTTTTTTATATTGCTTTAAGTGTTTTTAACAATGATGCATTCATACGGTTTTACGGTGTTTCCCGTTCCCGTTGTATAAAGAACGGTGCCGTCTACGGTCAACTCTTCGTTTGAACAGTTCAAAACCAGTTTCAGCGTGCTGCGCTTTAAGGTGACTACACGCCCGTTCTCCTCAAATTCCATTACTTTTTCCAAAATTTCCGGGTTTTCTTTCCGGAGCTTGATCAGTTCTTTAATGGCGTAGTAAATGGAATCTTTATCTTTCAGGTTATCTTCTAATGTAATATCGTTTGCGGCATTGACCGGCAGATACAGTTCGCTTTCGTCGCAGGACGAAAAACCGTCGTTCTTTTCGTGGTTCCACTGCATCGGGGTACGGGTGCCGGTTCGGCCGTAGCCGCCGTCTTTGTTGGGCAGGTCGGCAAACTTCATCTGAATTTCGTCACCGTAGTAAATAAACGGAATGCCCGGCATCATAAACATAAAGGCGTAGTACATTTTCAGCCGCTTGGTGTCTAAGTAATTGGAAATTCGGGTCGTGTCGTGGTTGCCCGAAATCATCCCGAGATAACCGCCCAGTTTTACCGATTGCTCATAACGCCACGCAAGGTCTTTTTTGATGTATTCAAACCCGCCGCCGTTGAGGAACGCCACCCCGCGGGAATCTTCGGTGTTGCGCACCATTCTGTGGTAGAAATTGCCCCAGTCATCCAACACAAAGTCGCAATCGAAACCGGCGGTAAAGCTCATTTCCGGGTTGCTCCATTCGCTGACAACAAACGCGTCGGGGTACTCTTTACGCACCTTTTCGAAAATGTACTGCCATACTTCGATGGTGGCCTTCTTTTCGGGATCGTTTTTGACAAGATAAGCGGCCATATCCACGCGGAAACCGAAAGCGCCGCGCTTTAACCAGAATTTCATAAAGTCAACGATATAATCTCTGGCTTTGAAGGTGCGCTCGTCTTTGTAGGACATCTGCCAGTTGGGCAACTCTACATTGTAAAAACCGAAGTTGAACGCCGGCTGGACCGAGAAAAAGTTGATCAGATAGTTGCCGTTTCTCGGATGCCGTCCGGAAACCAGACGGTAGCCTTCGTCCAGACACCAGACGTTGTCGTTCCAGATAAACAGGTCCGAGCATTCGTTGTGTTCATATTCGCCCGATTTCAAAAAGTCCTTGTTTTCATCGCTGGCATGACCGGCAACACAGTCGATCACGATTTTAATGCCCTGCTTGTCGGCTTCCTTTACCAGTTCGTCAAAATCGGCCAACGTACCGAATTTCGGGTCAACGTCGAAGAAATCGGCAACGTCGTAACCGCCGTCCTTAAAGGGGGAGGTGAAGAACGGATTGATCCAGATCGCGTTGCAGCCCAATTCTTTAATGTAGGGCAGCTTTTCCTTAATGCCGTTCAGATCACCGATGCCGTCGCCGTTCGAGTCATAAAAGCTGGTCGGATAGATCTCGTAAAAGATCAAATCTTTGAATTTTTCATTTCTTACAGCCATAAAAATCCCTCCGTCTTATGTGAATAAACTGCATGATCATTATTACATTCAGCACGATTTCTGTATACAAAAAATTACGCAAAAAACTATAAATAATTACGCAAAAGGGGAGTGAATTGTCGCGGAATCACGAAGCGCATAAATCAAAGATTGATGTTCGGGTTGTCGGTGCGGTCTAATAAATAATCAATGCTTACACCGTAATATTCTGATAGTTTAATTAAAATTTCGGCGGTCAGCGAAATTACGCCGGTTTCGTATTGGGAATAGGTGTTTTGCGAAACGTTCAGTATTTTTGCGATGTCCTTCTGCCGAATGTCCCGGTCTTCCCGGATACTTCGCAGGTTCTTGAATTGCATAATATCACCTCGGTAGTATTATGCCGTATCTGTAATAAAGATATTGACATTTATCTGTAATACAGATATAATGAAAAATACAACAATGCAAATATCGGCTGTTTTCAAAAAAACATAAAGCTTTGGGACGACTTTTGAGAATAACGGTATTGTGTTGTGTATATCAATGAAAAATGGGAGGTTTTTTATGAAAAAAACAATAGCGACTGTTTTGGCACTTGTGTTGGTGTTCTGCATGATCCCAATTTCAAGTGTGACGGTTTTTGCAAACCAATCAAGGTATCAAAATTTTGCTTCAGCAATATATTCATCCAATCCGGCTACCTACATGGTTAATATTGCAACTGCACAAATTGGCAAATCACAAAGTCAGCTGGGTTATACCGAGGCATGGTGCGATAATTTTGTATCCGACTGCGCTATTATTGCAGGTCAAGCATCTGCAGTTCCGCAGGGTGGAGCTGTGTCTGATTTTAGAAATCAACTAATTAATGCGGGAGCTACAAAAGTGTCCTCGCCCAAAGCTGGAGATGTTGCTGTCTTTTATTGCAGCAATTGTCAAAAATGGGTTCATGCTGCATTAATGGTGGATGCGACAAATTGCATCAATGGCAACAGCTGGAGCAAAGGATATTCAAGTGTCGAAAAGTATTCTTATGCGTATTATTATGATGGTTGTGGTTCAGCCTCGTATATTTTGACATATTTCTACAGGCCAAAATATACAGGAACAACCCATACCCATTCTTATACAGAGTTTGTATACTTTTTAAAATCACATCCACACTATAAGTGTTCGTGCGGTGATATCAAAGAAAACAGATCAGAGACAGTTTATTGTGCGGATTGCGAAATCTGCAATCCTCCTCACGTTCACGCATATACAGAATTTGTATATTTTTGGAAATCACATCCACACTATAAGTGTTATAAATGTTCTTGCGGAGAAATTAAAGAAAGAACAACAGAAACGGTTTTTGATGAAACCTGTGAAACTTGTTTGAATACAGTGCGTCCCAGTAAACCAAAGTTAACAAATATTGCAAGCACCTATGCTGCGGATGATAAGATTGTTTTTTCGTGGAAAGCGACTACTAATACCACTCATTACTCGCTTTATATTACATATTTAAATTCCGATGGAACAGTAGGTGGATATTACTTGTCGGACCGCACTGCAACATCGGGTAAAACTGTATCACTGCCGGTAGGTTCGTATAGAGTATACTTGCACTCTTATAATTCAAATTACTGGGAGAGCGACCAATCAGACTGGATACACTCAACATATACAGCAGACATTAATGTAGTTCCGGCACACACTCACGAATACACCGCGAAAATCACTACAGAAGCAACCTGTTTGGAAAACGGTTTAAAAACCTATACATGCTCTTGCGGTGATACCTATACTGAAACAATCCCTGCTCATCACACCGAAGAACTCGTCCGCACGGTGGCGGCAACCTGTACCGCGGGCGGTTACGATCTGATGCGCTGCTCGGTCTGCGGTACGCGTTATACCGCCAACGAAACCCCGGCGCTGGGTCACGATTATGTTTATGACCGTACCGTTGATCCGACCTGCGAAGAAGTGGGTTATGACGTGTACGTCTGTACGCGCTGCGGTGATTCCTATACCGAAAACGAAGTTCCGGCGAACGGTCATGACTACCACCTGACCCGTACGGCAGCGGCGACCTGTGTCAAGAACGGGTATTATATTTACACCTGTTCCGATTGCTCTGCTACGTACAGCGTTATGATCCCGGCATTGGATCACTTCTTCATCGACGGCATCTGTGTGGACTGCGGCGTTTCCGAAGCCGACGCGCCGTATGACGTGAACGGGGACACCTTTGTCAACGCGACCGATCTTTCTTTGTTGCAGCGTGCGCTTTTGCGTTCGGAAACCGCCGACGTTTATGATGTCAATAAAGACGGTTATTTCGATGTGCGCGATCTGGTGCATCTGAAAAAACGGTTACGGTAAGAATACCAAATAACAAAATGCTCCATGAAAGTGGAGCATTTTGTGTTTTACGCCAGTATTTCCCGGGTGAAATCTTCGGCGCATTCGGTCAGGCGCGGGAAGTCCATGGCGTCGATATAGTATTTTTCCAACGTGTCATGAACGTTTTTTGCCTGCGCTAAACACCGGCACGCCTCTTTTAAGAGTTCAGCGGCGACTTTGCGGTCAAAATTCAACCGTTCCCGGTGGCTGTGCAGGGCGGTAACGTCACTGAACCGCCGTGCGTGAACACGCCGTTCCCCGGTCGGGATGCGGTCAAGTTCCCGTTCGGTCAGAAACGCCAGATGTCGTTCGGGGATCAGTACGCCGTCAAGATATTCCGGCAGAAAGCAGTTATGCAGGGCAACGATCTCATATCCGGCACGTACCGCGCAATCACGGACGGTCTTCATGAAAACACGGCTGACGCCGCCGTACGGATCGCATAAAACGACCCGGTTTTCGTATGCGGGCAGAATACTGCCGGTAAAATCCACGATCCCCTCGGGGGTCGTTCCTTTCAGAAAACGGTGCCATTCGTGACCGGCGGCGGTTTTACGGACCGGAAGCAGACGGTGACACATCCGCTCGGCAAAGGCGGCGCACCGCGTCCGGTCGGTGCAGGCTTCGGCGATCGCCAGCCGCCCCTCCAAAACCTTTCCGGCGGCAAGCAGATACCGTTTCGCTTTGGCGTGGAACCGCTTGTTTTCAGCCGCTGCCGCTAATATTCCGGCGGCGTTTTCACGCAGTTTTCCGCTGTCCCAGAACCGCCCCGTATCAACGGAATTTTCACAAACACCGGGGGCTTGCGGTTCTACTGTGTGCGGCGCGGTCGCGTCCAGTAATATAATTTTTTTCGCCGGCAGGATCACCCCGTCCAGCGATCGGGGATCGGAACTGCACGGACACAGGATCACGGTTTCGCTCCGACGGTCGGCGTGGTAGGCAAAGTGCTTCATAAAGGAGGACTTTCCTGTGCCGGGACCGCCCTTGATCAGAAAAGTCCGCCACCCGTCGGCAACGTCGTAGTTATCCGCAAACCGGGAAACGAATCCGGTACATGAATTTGCCGCCAAAAAGAATTTCTGCGTGATGTTTTCCATATAAACGCCCTCCGAAACACGAAATATTCTGTTTTAATCTATTCGGCGCAATTCGGTTTTGACACATCGGTTTTTTTATGATATAATCCTTTTGTGAGTCGGCTGTGCGATCGCGCACCTTTGGTGTGAGGAAAGTCCGAGCCCCGCAGGGCAGAATAACGGCTAACGGCCGCCGGGGGTGACCCCAGGGATAGTGCAACAGAGAGATACCGCCGGTTTTACCGGTAAGGGTGGAAAGGCGAGGTAAGAGCTCACCGGCTGTCCGGGAACGGCACAGTCCTGTAAACCCTATTCGGAGCAACGTTGACCGCAGCGATACATTGGCCCGATGTGCTGCAATAAGCGGCTTGAGCGGCGGAGCAATCCGTCGTCGAGATAGATGATCGCACTCGACAGAACTCGGCTTACAGGCCGACTCACTTTTTCCCGTATG
>JAZRWX010000106.1:0-2124 GCA_045599905.1 Acutalibacteraceae bacterium | reverse complement strand
AAAATGGCAAAAGCTGCAAAAGAAGGCTTCATAAACGCCACCGACCTTGCCGATTACCTTGTCGGAAAGGGACTTCCTTTCAGAAGTGCTTACAAGATATCGGGCTCTGTCGTTGCGAAATGCATCGAGAGCGGAAAGGTGCTCGAAGAGCTTTCCATCGAAGAGTACAGAAGCTTTTCGGAACTCATCGGTGAGGATGTTTACGACGCGGTCGATCTGGATCACTGCGTGAATCGCCGCACCAGTGCGGGCGGCACGGCGGTCAGCTCGGTCGAAGCGCAGATCAAAGCGGTAAGAATCCAACTGAACGAAAAATTCTGATGATAAACAGCCGTTTGCGCGCATACGCAAACGGCTGTTTTCTGCTGTTCAGGCGATCGGAAAAGATTTTTCCGAAACGCAAATTTTTCCTTGACAACAGGTAGGTTTATCAATATAATAGATATGTTGATCTGAATATACGGAGCGATATCGAAGTGGTCATAACGGCCCTGACTCGAAATCTTCAATAACGCAGGCGCTTTCATCCTCCACATTTCCTTTATTTACAAGGGTTTTCGTGGGTTCAAACAACTTAATATTTCGTAGTTCTAACACGGAGTTCTAACATTTGAGATTTTCCATGTTTTTGAGATTTCAAGTGATTCACTCGTGTTTGACATATACGGAGAGGTATCGAAGTGGTCATAACGGGGCTGACTCGAAATGGAAAACCACTTTGGTCAATTCATCCGCCGGAAATGCCTGTATCATAAGGCTTTTCGGGAGTTCAAGTTTTACAATTTCATAGTTTTCTTGCCTGTTTTTCTTGCATTTTTCCAAATGCTTGATTAACATTAAAAATTAATGGAGACGTATCGAAGTGGTCGTAACGAGAACGATTCGAAATCGTTTTGTCGGTGATGAGCCGGCACGTGGGTTCGAATCCCACCGTCTCCGCCATCGGAAAACCCAGTCATATTAAGGCTTTTAGCCGTATGACTGGGTTTTCTTATGCGGCAAGTTCCCAAGTCTGTATATGATTTTTGAAAAGAAATCACGTTTTCCAGACTGATGACGATGCGTCCGGAAGCACCATGATCCTGAGTCCGTAATCCAAAGCGGCGGCGACTTCAACGCTGCCGTTCGACAGCCATAAAAGATTGCCGTATTCGCGATCGTAATTTGTATATGCCTTCATCACGGTAAAACCCGTTCGGTCATACGTGTCCGGTAAGCATCCATTGCGCGTACGAATCCTTCTGCATATTTGCAGCCGGCCTGCATTCCGCGAAACTCTGCTGTAATGCGAATGGTATCAAAGAACCGTTCCTCATCACCGCCAAACTGAGCATAGTTGTCGGCCATCCATGATTTTTGACTTTCCATGCAATTCAGCATTTTCATCTTTGTTTCATAAAAATCCGTAATATCAACATAGTCGGTCGGAATAAAGCCCATGGAGTTATCAGTTTCAAACATCCAAATCGAGGGAACCACATCATACGGCTCACATTCGGTTTTCAAATGCGCAATGGGAATCATTACGGCAATATCATTGACGATTTTGCTGGTAAGCATATGGTCGGGGTTATAGTCGTGAAGACTGTGGGTGAAAATAACGTCCGCCTTGCAGTACCGCACTAAATTGATGAATTTCAGCCGGGTCTCACGGTCGATCTCAAAAAACATCTCGTCGTCATAATCAAGGCAAATGTATTCCGCACCGATGATGGCGGCGGATTTTGCCGCTTCCGCCTTGCGGACACGGGCAATTTCTTCCATACTTGAAATACGCGCGGAACCGATATTTCCGTTAGTTGCCGTTGCAATAAAAACTTTGTGACCCTGTGCGGCGTATTTTGCGAGTGTGCCGGCACACATGGTTTCTACGTCATCCGGATGTGCTCCGATTGCAAGAATATTCATAATCTTTCGGCCTTCCTTTTTTAAAAATATTAATACTTATCGCAACGATAATATTCAATGGCTTTATCATCGACTTCAATACCCAGACCCGGTTTGGTGGGGATCTGCGCGTAACCATCCACGCAAGGAATGTCATCCGGAACAAGATCATGCCGGATCGGCGTATCCTGCTCGCAGTATTCAAGCAGTTCGGCATTGGGGATCGAGGCGATGATC
>JAZRWX010000105.1:0-12723 GCA_045599905.1 Acutalibacteraceae bacterium | reverse complement strand
TGCTATAACGCTATTTGTATTCCGATTGCTGCCGGTATTCTGTACCCTGCTTTCGGTTTTTTGCTCAACCCGATGATTGCCGGACTGGCCATGTCGTTGAGTTCATTTTGTGTTGTCACCAACGCTTTGCGTTTACGAAGTAAGAAATTATAAAGGAGAATCCATTATGACCTACAAAATTACCGTCCCGGAAATGCACTGTGAGCATTGCGTCGCACGAATTCAAACCGCGTTGAAATCCAAAGGTTTGAATTTTAACGTTTCATTAGATACGAAAACCGTCACATTGGACGGCTGTGAACATTGTCTTTCAACCACACTTGAAACATTAGACGATTTGGGTTTTTCCGGTCAGGTGGAGGAATAAAATACAATGCTTCTTTCCATGCCAACGTCTGTTCTGTCGGAACGAATCGGAGTAGAAAAAACGATACAGCTGATCAAAAACGCCGGTTTTGACGCTTTTGATTTTTCTCAATTTGATATTCGCAGTAATCCGGACAGTCCGCTGAACCGTGATAATTACGCCGAATATGCGCATTCTTTGCGCCAATTTGCGGATAAGGCAGGCATTCAGTGCAATCAGTCCCACGCCCCATTCCCAAGCAGTTGTGGTGACGCAGAAAAAGACGGTCTGTTTTATGAGCAAATTATTCGTTCAATTGAAATTGCCTCCATTTTAGGGGCAAAAATCATTGTCGTACACCCCAAACAGCATTTACGTTACGCCCGAAATGCAAAAAAATTAATAGAGATCAACCGCGAATTCTATCGCTCGTTGATCCCTTATGCGGAAAAATACAATATTAAAATTGCCGTGGAAAATATGTGGCAAAGCAAAAAAGTTTTCGGCTATAAAATCATTGACAGCACCTGTTCTTCCCCGGAAGAATTCTGCGAATATATTGATTTTCAGAACTCACCGTGGATCTGCGGATGCCTCGACATTGGTCATATCCCGCTGGTCCGGCGTGACATCAGCGACTTTATCCTGAAAATGGGGGCGCGCATTGAGGCACTGCACGTACATGACAACAATTTGCTGCGGGACAATCACACATTCCCTTATCTCAACAAAATTGATTATGAACCCGTACTCAAAGCATTACATGACATCGGCTATCAAGGCGACTTGACCTTTGAAGCCAATTACTTTTTCAAACGCGTTCCGGACGACTTGCTGTTGCCGGCTGCAAAATATTTAGCCGAGATCGGCCGCTATATGATTTCACAGATTACCGCGGAAGAATGACCGACCATGCCTGCTTTAATCGTTCCGTGTTCCACGCGGCATTAGCCGGGCTGGTTGACGGGAGGCAAATTGCCGGTATTCCAGTTTTCGGCTCGATATATTTGCGATAATACTTTTCTGCCGTTTTTCCGTTCACGAAAATCTTATTCACCTTACTGTTTTGCAAAATGGGCAACAAATCATTCGGTACAACATTTTTGATAGCAGAATCGGAAGATCCGACAATTTCGCAAGAAGCGATAACATCCCACAAAGCCAGATTGTGCGAAAGGATCAGTTCTTTCTTTTCCGCGATCGTTTGCGGTATTTCTTCGTCGAATAATTCGGCGATCACGCGCCAGAAACGGTTTTGCGGATGACCGTAGAAGAAGCCGGTTTCGCGTGATTTTACAGATGGGAAACTGCCTAATATCAGGATGGTTGACGTTTTTGAGAAAAGCGGTGGAATTGGATGGACCGACATATTTTCACTCCTATAAAAACAGCCTGCACCGATTGGTGCAGGCTGTTTCAATGTTAAGATCAGTTGCAGATGGTCAGTTCGGTATCCTTATCAAAGAGGTGAATCTTTGCGGTTTCGAACGCGATCGTGATCTTGTCGCCCGGTTTCGCGGTAGAAGTCGGAGCAACGCGCGCATTGATCGATTGACCTTCACAATTCATATACAGATAAGTTTCAGCGCCCATCAATTCGGTAACTTCAACATCTGCTTCAACAACGCCATCCGGGTTCGCAGCGATCAAATCCGCTTCGTTGTGAACATTTTCCGGACGAATACCCATGATAACTTCTTTGTTAACATAGGATTCCAGAACGTTTTCTTTGTTCTTATCTGTCGGCAGTTTAATGCGATATTTCACGCCTGCACGGGTCTTGGTATCTTCGGAACCGAATTCAACAAAGAAGTCTTCGCCCTCTTTGATGAGTTTGGATTCGATGAAGTTCATCTGCGGCGATCCGATAAATCCTGCGACGAACAGGTTGCACGGATACAGATACAGATTATTCGGCGTATCGACCTGCTGAATAACACCGCTCTTCATAACGACGATGCGGGTACCCATGGTCATAGCTTCGGTCTGGTCGTGGGTAACATAAATGAAAGTAGTACCCAAACGCTGATGCAGCTTGCTGATTTCGGTACGCATCTGTGCACGCAGTTTAGCATCCAAGTTGGACAACGGTTCGTCCAAAAGGAAGACCTTCGGTTCACGAACAATTGCACGACCCAAAGCAACACGCTGACGCTGACCACCGGACAAAGCCTTCGGTTTGCGTTCCAGCAAATGTTCAATATCCAAAATACGGGCAGCTTCTTCAACACGACGTTTGATTTCGTCCTTTGAAGTTTTACGCAGTTTCAAACCGAAAGCCATGTTATCGAACACGGTCATGTGCGGATACAAAGCGTAGTTCTGGAAAACCATGGCGATGTCGCGGTCTTTCGGCGCAACGTCGTTGACCAAACGGTCACCGATGTAGATTTCACCGTCGGAAATTTCTTCCAGGCCGGCAACCATACGCAAAGTGGTAGATTTACCGCAGCCGGAAGGACCGACCAAGATAATGAATTCTTTATCCTTGATTTCCAGACAGAAATCAGAAACGGCCGTTACGCCGCCAGGATAGCGCTTGTAAACATTGCGAAGTGATAAACTTGCCATACTGTGGGACCTCCTGAAACAGACATTAATTTTCTAATATATTATAGCAAAAGCCACCCCAAAATACTATTATTATCTTATCCAAACTTATAAATAGCATTTTGGCTAAAATGTATAGGAATTACACAAGAAAACCTTTTTCAGCATAATTTCGGTCATTTCTACACATTCCCCAGGTGCCAAATCGACAGGCAGTGTCAAATCGCCGATCGATTCCCTGTGAAGTGCATTGACCCCCAATCCGACCACGCCGAACATCCGCTTGACCTCGTGATATTTCCCCTCGGTCAGCGTAAGGTACGCGCGGCGTTGTCCCGCGATCTTCAATACCGCAGGTCGGCAGACCGTTCCGTCCGCCAACGTTACACCTTTTTCAAAAGCATCTGCCATTTCCGGCGTAACGTCACCGTCCAATTCGGCAAGATATCGCTTCGGTATGCCGGATTTCGGACTGATGACTTTATGCGCAAAATCGCCGTCATCCGTCAGAATCAGCAATCCCGTCGTATCCTTATCCAGGCGTCCGACCGGAAACATACCGTCCCGGTGCAATTCCGGCGGCAGCAGATCCAGCACCGTTTCACGTTTTTTATCGTTGGAAGCCGAAAGCACACCGGCAGGTTTATTCAGTAAAACATATAAATATTTTTTGTATTCAACTTTTCGCTGACCGAACAGCACGGTATCCTTTTCCGTCAAAACGGCATGTCCGATATCGCGGACAACGATTCCGTTCACTGTGATCTGTCCGCGGCGGATCGCCTCTTTTGCGTCATTGCGGCTGATTTGCAGTTGGTTGGCGAGAAATCGATCCAGTCTGATTTTTTCCATTCATATCCTCTTTATTATAATTGATCAGGCGCATATCAATAATGCGACCGTTATATACAAGCAAATCCAAATCGGTATACCGGCGATCTTTCAGGGGATAACGATAAACCGTGATACGGCATCCGCAAAACGGCAGTAAACGATCATTCAATGAAAGATCATCCGGAATGATCGTCTGAACGCAGGCGGCGGTCGATCCGATCACGTATCCGTGATTTTCCGCATACCGCACCCGAAGTGCGTTGGTAAGCGCGTTTTTCGGAACGGTTCGCACGGAAATCCATTCCGCGATGATGAGAAGAAGAATGACCGTTCCCGAAAAAAGAATCAATAACCGTTTTTTTGTCAAAGAAAAATACAGTTTCACGGCACTTCCCCTCCATTCGAGAATATGCCGTATCATACAGAATTATTCTTCCAAAAGACAAACAGCGTGTGCGGCGATTCCTTCCTCGTTCCCCGTAAAGCCGAGTTTTTCTTCTGTTGTGGCTTTAATATTGACCCGGTTTATATCCACACCGAGATCGGACGCAATATTCGACCGCATCATTTCAATAAAAGGCGCCAGTTTCGGCCGCTGTGCCAGAACCGTAGCATCAATGTTCCCGACAGAAAAGCCGGATTTCCCGATCAGTTCAGCCGTTTTGCGTAATAATATACGGCTGTCAATATTGTGAAACCGTTCATCCGTATCCGGAAAATGCCGGCCGATATCACCCAAAGCGGCGGCACCCAACAAAGCGTCACAAATTGCGTGCAGAAGCACGTCAGCGTCGGAATGACCCAGCAATCCGAAAGTATGCGGTATTTCCACGCCGCCCAATACCAAACGACGGTCGGGTACTAACCGATGCACATCATATCCGTGACCGATTCTCATAATCCAGTTCCTTTCAGATAAATTTCCGCCAAAAGCAAATCCCCGGGCGCGGTGATTTTAATATTATAGGGCGATCCGGCAACGATTTTTACCGAAATTCCCGCCCGTTCCATCAAAGCCGCGTCATCCGTCAGCATTGCCGCGTCGGCAACCTGTCCGACCGCTTTCAGATATGAAGATACCGTCATGCCCTGCGGTGTCTGGATTGCGTACAACCCCGTTCTGTCCACCGTTTCACAAACCATTCCGTTTTGATCGGCACGCTTGACGGTATCTACGATCGGATTGGCACAAACTACCGCCTGCTGCGTTTCCAGTTCTGTCACAACATCGGCAATGACCCGTGCCGACACCAGCGGCCGTGCGCCGTCATGGATCAGAACCTTTTCCTCCTGCGGTGTCAAACGGAAAAAACCGTTCATCACCGATTCGTGACGGTTGATGCCGCCTGCCACTACGTCGGTCAGTTTGCGGATGGCATATTCATCGCAAAGGCGCTGAACCGTGAGAATATCCTCTTCCCGTGTCACCAAAATGATCCGCGAAATAAAAGGACTTTCATCAAAAGCCGTCAGCGTACGGATCAACACCGGCTTTCCGTCCAGCATTGCCAGTTGTTTGTTGACACCGTTCATTCTAGTGGAAGAACCCGCGGCAACAACAATGACCGGAACGGTACGGCTGATTTCCGGTGAAACACGATATTGCAATTTAGGCAAGGTCTTTTCCATTTCCTTTTTTCCCTTCCAGTTTGAAGTAAAGCATCGGCCCCAAAATGCCGAAAAAAGAACCCAAAGACCAACCGCCGACCACATCGGTCGTATAATGGGCATTAAAATAGATCCGACTGATGCCGATCATCAACGGCAAAGCAATGCAGACAACAGCAGTCAAAATACGCTGCCAGCGCTTACCGCACAACGGAATCAGCAACAGCATCAAGCTGATATATAACGCCGTGGAACTGATCGCGTGACCGCTTGGAAAACTGTATCCGCCCACAGACAGCAAGTTTCCAAGCGGACGCGGCCGTTCAACGATGTGTTTTATGATCGTGCCGCATCCCCATCCGACCAATGTGGTAATACCCGTTGCCACGCCGACACGGATCCGTGTAAAAGGGATGATCAGTAAAACGATCACAACAGCGACGATACCGTATACTTCTCCGATCGCGGAAAAGAAACCGAACACGGGATTTTTCGCGGCGTTCGGGTTGATAAAATGTGAAACAGCCAATTCCGTATCGACAAAACGATCCGTCACTGCGGCATACGTACAGAACGCGAAGACCGCAAATAAGAGTATCAATAAAAAGCAATTCCGGTATTTTTTCATGCAATCACCATAAGAAAAAGGCCGCACGGCAGAAACCTGCGTGCGGCACAAAAGTTAAAAATTACTGTTCATCTTCAGCCGATTCTTCACAGCCGCAGCAGCAATCGTCACAGCCGTCAAAATCGAATTCCAAAGGTGTGCCGCAATTCGGGCAGTCGATTCCGTCTTCTTCAAGCATCTCGGCATCCAGATAAATCACATCATGGCAAACCGGGCATTCCACCTCAAAGCAGTCGTCATCGTCATCATCACAGCAGCAACAATCGTCGTCTTCGCCGTCATCGTAAATCAATTCTTCAACCGAAGCCAGATCTTCATCGACCGCGTCGACCTGATCGCCCATATCGGCGACAACCTCTTCAACGTCATCGATTTCTGCGGCGATATCACCCAGAACATCAAGAATGGCATTGATCACTTTATCATCGGTATTCAGGCCTTCGGCCAAACCTTTGATATATGCTACTTTTTCGGAAATATTCATTTCATCCATAAGAATACCTCTCTTCATTAAGCGCGTTCCATATATTCACCGGTACGGGTGTCAATACGGATCTTGTCCCCTTCATTGATAAACAGCGGAACACGAATTTCCGCACCGGTTTCCAATGTTGCGGGTTTGGTGGCGTTGGTAGCGGTATTTCCGGCAAAACCGGGATCGGTATTGGTGATTTCGAGTTCCACGAATGTGGGCGGCTCGACACCGAAGACCTTGCCTTTATAGGAAAGGATTTTGCAAACCATGTTTTCTTTGACAAACTTAAAGTTGTCGCTCAGTTCCGAAGCATTGATCGGAACCATATCGTAGGTTTCCTGATCCATAAAATAATACAGATCACCGTCGCTGTAAGAATATTCCATATCCTTGCGTTCTACATAAGCGGTCGGGAATTTTGCGGTCGGGTTATAACTTTTTTCAACCACGGAACCGGTAATAACGTTTTTGATCTTTGTACGGACAAACGCCGCGCCCTTACCCGGTTTAACGTGCTGAAACTCAACAACCTGAAGAACGTTACCGTCTTCCTCAAACGTAACGCCATTTCTGAAATCGCCGGCACTAATCATATTCATTTTCCTCCAACAGTTCAAAATAGATGTTTATAAATATAAACCATACGAATTTATTATAAGCGTGAAAACGCGGTTTGTCAAGATTTTATCACACAATTTTATCAAATTCGGCTGTCACACCGAAAGTTTTTCGGCATAGTATGGATTGACAACGGAAAAGGAGGTCAACGAATATGTGTAACAACGGTTTTGGCGGTAACTGCACCTGGATCCTGATCCTGATCCTCTGTCTGGTGTGCTGCTGCGGCAACAACGGTGATAACGGCTGCGGCTGTGGTTGCTGATCCATAAAAAGAGCTGCCCCGATGGGCAGCTCTTTTTCTATATATTTATTCAGTTTTTCATCTGCTTTGAAAAAAGATATATTGCCAATACCATCAGTGCGACAGCATAACCCGTTACCCAAAGAAGGTGCAAACCCGTTGTTCCGAAGTCGCCGCTGATTACGGTTTTGGCGGATTCAAGCGCATGAACGAAAGGTAAATAACCGCATATTTTCTTAAATGTACCGCCGACTAAATCCAAATCGAACCATGTACCGCTCAACCACGCGGAAGCATTGACAATGACCGAGGCAACACCACCGACCGCTTTATTACTGCAAACACACCCGAAACAAAGACCGATCGCAATAAACAGTAGCAGTGTTGGCGTCATAACGGGAAACAGCAGTAAGTACCGCAGCCGAAAAGTCAATCCCAAACATCCGGCAACGCCAAAGCAAATATTAATTTGCGCAAATCCCAGAACAAACAGCGGAATAACGTATCCGCCAATAAAATCCGCCGACGTCAGCGGTGTTGTATAGAGCCGGATCAAAAAAGACGTTTCACGGTCGGCAGAAAGCAATATCCCGCCCATCAGCGTCATAAACGACATACCGAATACCGCCATGCCCGGCGTCAGCGTTTCAATGGAAAACAGATCGACCGGCACGCTGTGATTGATCGCTGTCATCAAAAACAGCAAAACCAGCGGAAACGCCAGCGCAAAAATAAACGTGACCGGATCGCGCAATAATTCTTTAATGTTCCGGCGGGCAAAAATGATGGTGTTTTTCATTCGGAATCACCTCCGACCAACGAAACAAAAGCGCTTTCAAAATTTTCCGTCCCGGTTTTTTCAACCAGTTCGGCCGGCGTTCCGACGCAGATCAACACACCGTTCCGCATAACCGCGACACGGTCGCAGAGTTTTTCGGCTTCTTCTAAATAATGTGTTGTCAGAACGACCGTCATTTTTCCTTTTAGTGATTCGATGACCTGCCATAACTGATGACGTGCAAGAACATCCAACCCAAGGGTCGGTTCATCGAGGAAGAGCAATTTCGGATCGGCGATCAGCGACATGGCAATACTCAGTCTGCGCTGATATCCGCCGGAAAGTTTTGCCGCGCGGCAGTTGATAACTTTTTCCAAAGAAAACTCTTCGACCATCCTTTGGACACGCTGCTGTGCCAATTCCCTGCCGCAATATAATCTTGCCATCATATCAAGATTTTCACGAACGGTCAATTTGGACGCCACCGCCGTTTCCTGCGGAGAAAGTCCGATCAGATGGCGGTAGCATTCCGGCTCGGAAATATCGAAATCCAAAATGCGCGCCGTTCCGGAAGACGGTTTAACCAAACCGGTCAGCATTTTGACCGTTGTGCTTTTCCCGGCACCGTTGACACCGAGTAATCCAAAACACTCGCCCGGCATGACCGTCACGGAAAGATGATCAACAGCGGTTTTTTCACCGTACTTTTTCGACAACTGATCACATACGATCGCCGCCATACCGTTATTCCTCCCCGTTCGCGTTAAACACCGCGCGTGCAAGATTTAAATAATCCTCATTCTTGACAATGGCAATGCCGCAATCAATATCCCCCAACAGCAGCAGTGTATCACCCGGACGGATATTGAAAACATCGCGTGCTTCTTTCGGTATAACGATTTGACCTTTTTCTCCGACTTTTGCCGTCCATGCAAAATGCTTATCATTACTCATAATAGCTCTCCGAAGTATGAAAAGTGTGTTTTTTCATACTTATTATACATCAACTATATACAAAAGTCAAGAAAAAGCAGCCACCGGAACCGATAGCTGCTTTCACATTTTATTGTATTTTTATTTCTACGGATAACTTGGCGCCGTCATTTAATGTGACGGTTCCGGTCACCGTACCGCCGCCGGATACGTTCTGAACAGTCAGCGTTCCGTTTGCATAAGTATAATTCGCCGCCGTGCCGTTCAGTTCGACCGAAACGACCGAAGACGATCCGCGCATATTCAGATCGAACGAAACGTCGTTTCCGCTTGTAACGGTCGGAACAGCAAGCGATGAAGATTCAAACACCGCCGAATCGGTCATCATGATATTATAGATGTTCGACAGTTCCATGGCCGACATTCCCGCCCGCTCATGATAGAAACGATAGGCCTTTTCCTGGATCGTATCACCCGGAAGTGCTTTCAGCGTTGTCATCAAGCCCGGGAAATCGATCCATGCATTGCTGCCCTCCCCACGCTTGCGCTGCCGTCCGGGAGTCAGTTCAAAGTCAGCCGTCAGATCATTCTCGCCCACACCCAGTAAAGCTTTCAGCATGACTGCCAGCGTACCGGTACGATCGGCGCCGCCGACACAGTGGAACACGATCGGGTAGTTATCCCCATCGGCAAATTCGCGGAAGACCAATGCCGCTTTTGCCGGATCACTGAAATAGCCGCCATAAGAACCCGACGGAACATTCAGATAATCGACGCCGGTTCCCAATGGACTGGCGGTCATATTGCCGTTTTCGTCCGTGCGGCGTAAATCAATTTCATACCGAATGCCAAACTGATTTAACAACAGCTCTTTATCCGCGACAGAAACCCGATCCAACTGAGCGCTGCGATAGACCAGTCCCTGCTTGACCGTTTTCCCGTCCAAGGTCTGCCAACCGCCCACGTCACGCATATTATCAACGCTGGCAGTATTAATAAAGCGAACACCGTCTTTTACCTTGAATCGCTTGATTGATGAAGTTTCCGTCACACCGCCGGTGCGCGCGACCGATGCCTGCCAATAATAAACCGCTCCCGTGAACAGATGATAAACATTTGCCGTAACTGTGCCGGTACGTACCGCCGTCGTATTGAAATTATAAACCGTCGCATTGCTCATATCGGCATTGGGCGAAACGCTGATAACCGCCGCGGTCGCTGTTTCAGGTAAATCCACCGTGTAAGAAAGCGTTACCGCCTGCGGATGGATATAGGAGCCGACATTCGCCTTTGAATAGGTATAATCGGAGGTATCGTAGAATTCCGCTTCTTCCAAATAGGCACGAATATTTGCCGGAACGGTATCATATTCGTCCATCAGCAATCCGGCTATGCGCTTTTTCAGATTCACCAAATCTCTTACATCCGCCCATTGATCGCCATTGACATCAGCAGCATAATCGTTTTTATCAGCAAGAATCGCATTGATAATCACCATCAGCGACGCCGCATCCTCGTTAGGCAGGCGGTCATGACCGTTCGTGCAAACGACAGTTCCGGCGCTGGACACCGGATAAACCATTCCTTTGACCAAAAGACGCCGATAAACGGTATACTGCGTATTGGCAGTCAAGTTGCCGAACGCATTGGAAAGCACCCATTTTTCCCCGTCAAGACTGTATTCATACGAGGGATTCTTCTGAACTACCAGACGGGTCTCACCAACCTGAACGACAGGGGCTGACGGGATCAGTACCACAGAACCCTTGCCGATATCCGCAGTGCCCACTTTACGGGAACAGAAGGTATACTGAACGTCATATTCCAAATTTTCAAACACGTTGCTTTCCTGGAAGATTTCGCCGTCTTTGCTGTATTCATAACCGCTTTGAGCTTTCAGCGTCACCGTCGTTCCCTCAACACTTTGGATTATAGAAGTGCCTTCAAACGGAATATCACTATATTCGATTTCGTATACGGGGGCATCGTTGATATGAACCTTCGGTACCAATGCCACACCGTTAACGGATGCCTCGTAATTCCAAATATAAATGTTGCCATAAGCAATATTGCCCATTTGAACACCGGGTGAAAAGCAGGCGTTATCAAATGAGGAATCACTAAACGAGAAATGATGAACCCCCTGTTGCAGCAAATGAGTACCGGTAGCCGCATCAGTCAAATCACGCCCGCTTGCAACGTTTTTCATCATTGTTTGCAGAATGGCCTGCGGCAGATAATAGTCAAAACTTACGTTGACCTTTGCACCCATTGCATTGTAATTCAGGGCTAACACGACAACGGGGTAACCGTTCGAGGCGGTATAATTGGCAAAATCAATTTGATAAACCGGCGTATCGTCATCCGGTTCGTCGCTTTCTTCACCCGGATTTTCCGGCTCATCCGTTCCGCCTTCCCCAAGCGGGGCACCGAATGAAACGACCTGGTAAATATCTGCAAAGTCCCCGGTTGCTGTCACACCAAACGTACCTTGTTGACCACCGCCGATATAAAAATAACCGGCAAGACCATTGGAAAAATCACTGTTGGTCACAAGGTTTTTGTTCGTTCCATGTTCAACAACAGAAAAATTTGCAAGATACAAATTACCGTCATAAAGAAAACGAAAAGTAAGACGCATATCACTACGCGTTGCGGTTGCAACATAGGTTGCGGTAAAACGGTGGCGCTCATTAGAAACAAAATAGGCCAAAACCTCATTGGAAGAATCGGCAAGATGCCCTAAATCTCCCCTGGCATCACTGCACATAAAGGCATAACATTTCGACGAGTAATCCATACCGCCGTGAATCGAACCATCCAAAAAATAATCGAACGAAACGTCGTAAATTTTTCCGGCAGTAAGTTCAAAAGTCGGCGTTCGGAACTGACCGTAATGCGTTAAGGACGTATTAGAAGAAGTCCCTAATACGCATTTCAGCATTTTAGCAGTCGTTGCCGCCGTAGTGGGAACCGCCGCAACAATGCTGAAAATCAAGCAGAACACCAACAGAATTCCGATTATTTTTCTTTTCATTCAAAACCATCCTTCACTACGTTATATACTTTGAGAAAAATTAACAAAAAAGCACAAAATTATTCAACTAATATATTCATTATACACCATTTAATCTTCATTTCAATAACATAGTGTTATGCACCAATATACATTTCGTTGTAAAAGTCCGCAAGTCAGATAACACATCACTTCAAAAAAAGTAAAAGCGCCCGGTAAAAACCGAGCGCTTAATATCAATGTTTGACAATCAGTCTTTCTTAAAGAAACTGATAACTTCTTCCATGTCTTCATCGTCATCATTAGAAGCACTTCTGATGATACTTGCAAGATCATCGTCGTTATTATCATCCTTGCGATCTGCACCCAGACCGGTAGCAACAACAGTAACGCGGATGGTGTCTTCCAACGATTCATCCAGCTGAGCGCCCCAGATAATGGTCGCATCCGGATGAGCCATTTCGGCAATGATGGAGGAAGCAAGTTCGACCTCTTCCAGACCGATATCTTCCGAACCGGTGATGCTGATGATCACGCCGCGGGCATTGTCCATCGAAGTTTCGATCAGCGGACTGGTAATCGCCATGCGCGCCGCCTGTTCCGCCTTATCGCGGCCGGTAGCAATACCGACACCCATGTGCGCGTAACCGGCATCCAGCATAATGGATTTAACATCGGCAAAGTCCAGATTGA
>JAZRWX010000104.1:0-7702 GCA_045599905.1 Acutalibacteraceae bacterium | reverse complement strand
CTCCGACTTCACATTTTCCGAAGGATGAATTCGGACTCTACCGTTTTGACGGAAGCCCCTGCTATGAGTACGACGATCCGCGAAAAGGGGAACATAAGGAGTGGGGAACCGCCGTTTTCAATTACGGCAAACCCGAGGTAATGAGTTTCTTGATTTCAAGCGCGGTTTTCTGGCTGAAAGAATATCATATCGATGGTTTACGGGTAGATGCCGTCGCCTCCATGCTGTACCTCGATTACGGCAGACAACCGGGCGAATGGGTCCCGAATGCCTATGGCGGCAGGGAAAATCTGGACGCGGTCGAACTGCTGAAACAGGTGAATATTGCGGCGTTTGATACCAATCCGTCCGTTCTGATGATCGCGGAAGAATCCACCGCGTGGCCGTTGGTGACCAAACCGCCTCACGATGGCGGACTGGGTTTCAATTTTAAGTGGAACATGGGCTGGATGAATGATATGCTGCGGTATATTTCGCTGGATCCGCTGTTCCGAAAGCATAATCATGATTGCCTGACCTTTTCTTTCTTCTATGCGTTTTCGGAAAATTACGTATTGCCGATCTCGCACGACGAGGTGGTGCACGGGAAGTGCTCCATGATCGAGAAAATGCCCGGCACTTATGAAGAAAAATTCAGAAGTTTGCGCGCGTTTTACGCGTATATGATGGCGCACCCCGGAAAGAAACTGCTGTTCATGGGTCAGGAATTTGCCCAGTTTATCGAATGGAATTATAAACAACAGCTGGACTGGTTGTTGCTTGATTACGACGCGCACCGCGATATGCAGAAGTATGTTCGGGAACTGAACCGCTTTTATCTGAAAAACGCGCCGCTGTGGGAAATTGATTATTCGTGGGAAGGGTTCAACTGGATCGCGAATGACGATAACGCGCAGAGCATCATTGCTTTCCGCCGCCGTGACGCAAAGGAGCATGAACTGATCTGCGTCTGCAATTTTGTTCCGGTCGAGCGGCATGATTACCGCATCGGTGTTCCGAAAAAGGGTGTTTATAAACCCGTGTTTGATTCGGATTCAACGGATTACGGCGGAAGCGGTATGGTTTGCCGGGACGGCTATGCAAGTGAGCCCGTTCCGATGCACGGAATGGAACAGTCGGTCGCGCTGGATCTGCCGCCGCTTTCCGTAACGTTTTATAAAGTACCCGCCGAAAGAGGCAGGACGGCAAAACCGAAAGAATAATTATAACGGCGTTTTCGTATATATTATATAATGTAACAGTTTGTCCGTTTGCATTAAATTATAACCGGGAGGATGTTTTTTGTGAGTAAGAAAAAATGTGTCGCCATGCTTTTGGCGGGCGGTCAAGGCAGCCGGTTGGGCGTGCTGACCGGTAAGATCGCGAAGCCCGCGGTTCCTTATGGCGGAAAATACCGTATTATTGATTTTCCGCTTTCCAACTGTGTAAATTCCGGTATTGATACGGTCGGTATCCTGACCCAGTATAAACCGCTGGAACTGAATGATTATGTCGGCTCCGGCAAACCGTGGGATCTTGACCGGCTGAACGGCGGTGTGCATATTCTTCCGCCTTATCAGGGTCAAAAAGGCGGTGACTGGTATAAAGGTACCGCCAATGCCATTTATCAGAATCTGGCGTTTATTGAACGGTACGATCCGGAATATGTCCTGATCCTGTCGGGTGACCATATCTATAAAATGGACTATTCCAGAATGCTGGAACAGCATGTTGAAACGCAGGCGGCGTGTACGATCGCCGTACTGGAAGTATCGCTGGAAGAGGCCTCCCGTTTCGGTATCATGAACACAAATCCGGACGGTTCGATTTATGAATTCGAAGAAAAGCCGAAGCAGCCGAAAAGCACGCTGGCCTCTATGGGTATTTATGTTTTTTCGTGGGATAAACTGAAAAAATACCTGACCGAGGACGAGGCAAAGCCGGATTCCAGCAACGATTTCGGCAAGGACGTCATCCCCGCCATGCTGAACGCGGGGGAGAAAATGATGGTTTACCGTTTCGCCGATTACTGGAAAGATGTCGGCACGGTAGAATCTTTGTGGGATGCCAATCTCGATCTTCTGAATCCGAAGATCAATCTGAATCTTTCGGATCGTAAATGGCGTATTTATTCCAGAACCGCGGCACTGCCGCCGCAGTACGTTGCCGATACCGCGAAGGTCGAAAATTCGCTGATCACCGACGGATGTGAGGTTGCGGGTGTCCTGGATTATTCCGTTCTGTTTGAAAACGTTACCGTAGAGGAAGACGCTGCGGTGGAATATTCACTGATCATGCCGGGCGCGGTCATCAGGAAAGGCGCCAAAGTTCGGTATGCCATCGTGGCTGAAAACGCGGTCATTGAGGAAAATGCCGAAGTCGGCGGCGATCCGGCGGTCGTCGGACACGAGGGCTGGGGCATTGCCGTGATCGGTGACGGTCTGACCATCGGAAAAAACGCAAAAGTCAGTGCCAATAAAATGATAACCGAAAATGTCGGAGAGGGGGAGACTGTATGAGAACGTCCGCAGTAGCAGGAATTGTTTTTACCAATGTTCATGACGATTTAATGGAACAACTGACCACGGTCCGTTCCATGGCATCCGTTCCGTTCGGTGCGCGCTACCGTCTGATTGATTTTCCGCTTTCCAATATGGTCAACGCCGGCATCTATAACGTCGGACTGATCATCAAAGAAAAATACCGTTCACTGATGGATCATGTCGGTAGCGGTATTTATTGGGATCTTGACCGTAAAAACGGCGGTCTGCATTTAATGCCGCCCTATAATACACGCAGTGCCCGTCGGTACAGCAGTTATATCGAGGCCCTTTACGGCGCGATCGATTTTGTGGAACGCAGCAACGCCGAATATATTATCACATATAGTGCCGGTGTGATCGCCAATGTGGATCTTTCCGGTGCGTTGGAAAGCCATGCCCGGAAAGATGCCGATATTACGGTGATCTATCAGAATAAACCCGGTGATTCCGAAATCGCGGTCGGTCTTACAATGGAGGACGACGGGCGTATCGTCAAAGCGTTTTCCGATGCGGAAACATCCAATCTCGGTATCATGATCTTCAAACGCGAAATATTGCTGAAACTGGTTCATCAGGCGTATCTGAACGATTGTACCGATATCGGTCCGAAAGATGTCATCGATATCATCCGGAAACTGCGTGTGTTCGGCTATTGTCATACCGGATACGCGGCTATCATGCAGGGCAAGGACAGTTATTACGAGGCCAGTATGCAATTACTGGACGCCGATGTGCGCCGTGATCTTTTCCGCAGAGATCGTCCGATCCTTACAAAAACGCGTGATGAAATGCCCACGCGTTACGGCACCGCTTCCGAGGTGAAAAACTGCTTTATCGCAGACGGCTGTGTGATCGAGGGGACCGTTCGCAACAGTATTCTTTTCCGCGGGGTGAAAATTGAAAAAGGCGCCGTGGTGGAAAATTCCATTCTCATGCAGGGAACTGCGGTCGGTGCCGATGCGGATATTGACCGTGTCATTACCGATAAAAACGCGGTGATCGGAAGTAAAATGATCTTAAAAGGAACGGCTGAAAAGGCGTTCATGATCGGGAAAAATCAAACGCTCTAAAAGGAGAACAGAATGAAGGTATTATTTGTTTCGAGTGAAGCGTACCCCTTTGCCATGTCAGGCGGTCTGGCGGACGTTTCGGGTGCGCTGCCCAAAGCACTGCGCCGCCGGATGATCGGCTGTCGGATCGTTATGCCGATGTACAGTTGTATTTCGGATGAACTGCGCGCAAAGTGCAATTTTGTTTGCAGTATTACCGTGCCGGTGTCGTGGCGCCGTCAGTATTGCGGTGTTTTTGAAGCACACATGGACGGGGTCATTTACTATTTGCTGGATAATCAGTATTATTTCAAACGGGACGGTCTGTACGGCCATTATGACGATGCGGAACGCTTTGCGTTTTTCTCCCGCGCGGTATTGGAAATCCTGCCGCATATCGGATTCCAACCCGATGTGATCCATTGTAATGACTGGCAAAGTGCCATGGTTCCGGTATATCTGAATGAGTTTTACCGTTCCGATGCCTTTTACGCGGATATGAAAACGGTCTTTACGATCCATAATATCCAGTATCAGGGCAAATACGGCAGAGAATTGTACGGTGACGTTCTGGGTCTGCCCGAGGGCCGTGAAAGTCTGTTGGAATATGATAACTGTATCAATCTGATGAAGGGTGCTATTCAGTGTGCCGATAAGGTGACGACCGTTTCACCGACTTATGCGCATGAAATTCTCGATCCTTATTATTCTCACGGATTGGATGCCATTTTGTCCGAATTCACTTATAAGACGACGGGAATCGTCAACGGTATTGATTACGATGTTTATAATCCGGAAACAGATCCGCTGATCTATCGTAACTTTACGGCGGATACGCTGAATGAAAAGGTGTTCAACAAGCGCGCTTTACAGCAGGAACTGAAACTGCCGCAGCGGGACGATGTTCCGATCATCGGCATGGTCACACGCCTGGTCGCACATAAGGGAATTGATCTGGTCAAGCACGTTTTCGAGGAACTGTTGCAGGCGGACGTTCAGTTTGCCATTTTGGGTTCGGGTGAATGGGAATACGAAACCTTTTTCCATGAAATGGCGTCAAAATATCCCGAAAAGGTCGGTTTGAAACTGGGCTTTGATCAGCGGCTGGCACATTGTATTTACGCCGGTGCGGATATTTTCTTAATGCCGAGTAAAAGCGAACCCTGCGGTTTGGCGCAAATGGTGGCGCTGCGTTACGGCACTATTCCGATCGTCCGTCAGACCGGCGGCTTGAATGATACCATTCAGGACAGCGGTGACGGTAAAGGCAACGGTTTTACCTTTGCGACCTATAATGCCCACGATATGCAGAACACCGTCTGGCGCGCATTGGAAGGGTACGCCGACAAAGCCGGATGGGACGTGTTGCGCAAACGTGCCATGGCGTGCAATAACAGTTGGGCTTCGTCCGCGAACCTTTATATATGTCTGTATAAAGAGATCGCTGTCAAAAAATAAAGGAGTTTTGGTATGATCGAGTTTTTTCGCGCACTGTTTTTGGGGCTCGTTCAGGGGCTGACCGAATTTCTGCCCGTATCCAGTTCGGCGCACCTGGCGATCTTTCCGTGGCTGTTCGGCTGGGCAAAAAGTCCCGAATCGTTTGATCTGGCATTGCATACGGGAACGCTGCTTGCTATTTTGGTTTATTTCTTCAAAGACTGGATCGCGTTGATCTGCGGCGGTTATAAACTGGCCGTCCGGAAAGAAAAATCGACCGAAGGCAGGATCTTTTGGTATCTGGTTGCGGCGACTATTCCGGCAGGACTAATCGGCGTGGTGATGGAAAGTATAGTGGACGGTTTGCTGGAACCGTACCCCAACGGCAACATGATCGTGATCGCATTGACGCTGATTTTGCTGGGCGTGGTGCTCAGCATTGTGGACCGCCGCGCAAAATCGACCGTTTCATTGCAAAGAATGACTTTTAAGCAGGGCTTTCTGATCGGTGTTTCGCAGGCGATCGCGGCGGCACTGCCCGGCACATCCCGTTCCGCGATCACCATGACAACGGCACGCGGATTCGGAATCGACCGTGAAAGCGCCGCACGGTATTCTTTCCTGCTTTCCGCGCCCATTGTCGGGGGCGGCGTGCTGGTTAAACTGCCGTCTTATACCCTTGACGCGGCATTTTTCGGCGGAATAATAGCCAGTTTTATTTCGGGTATACTGGTTATCAGATTCTTGATGGCTTTCCTCAAAAAAGGAAGTTTCAGGGGTTTTGCGATCTATCGCATCATTTTCGGTCTGTTTATCCTGATCACTGCCTTGATCCGTATATAACGGCTTTTGGCATATCACGATATAAAAAATTATTACATAACAGGAGTTAATTGTTTGAAAAATTATGTTTTATCGGTGATTGTGGGCTGACCGGGAGGTTTGCCGCAATCAAACAAACCTCCCGCAGGAATGCAGTTGAAGTCAACAATTTTCAGGAGGAAAAAATAATGAATAAAAATGACTATATCATTCGTTTGGAAAAAGAAGAAGATTACAGAACGGTAGAAAACCTTGTCCGAGAATCTTTTTGGAACGTGTACCGTCCGGGATGCAGTGAACATTTCGTGATCCATGAATTAAGAAATGATCCGGATTTTGTAAAGGAACTGGATTTTGTCATGGAACAGCACGGCAAATTGATCGGGCAGAATATGTTTATGAAAACCATCATCGAGGCCGATGACGGCAGAACGGTTCCCATTCTCACCATGGGGCCGATCTGTATCACCCCCGAACTGAAACGCAGGGGATACGGCAAAATCTTGCTGGATCATTCCTTGAAAAAAGCCGCGGAAACAGGGTTCGGCGCCGTTCTGTTTGAGGGGAATATCGCCTTTTACGGCAAAAGCGGTTTTACCTATGCCGGTCAGTTCGGTATACGGTATCACGATCTGCCGGCGGATGCGGACGCGTCGTTTTTCCTCTGTAAGGAACTGATCCCGGGATATCTTGACGGTGTTACCGGGGTTTATCAGACACCGCAGGGGTACTACGTTTCGGATGCCGCGGTCGATGAATTCGATAAAGATTTTCCGAAAAAGGTAAAACTGAAATTACCGGGACAGATCTTCTGAATGAGATGATATAAAAAACAAGGGTCGATGCGATTGCATCGACCCTTGTGCTGTTCATAGCATATTGCTTATCTTTCCAGCATTTCAAGCACGGCGGCAAACTCATTGGTGTGCTGTTCGCTTTCGCTGCTTTTTTGTTCAATGTTGGAACGCGCGGTACCGAGCGAAGAATTCAGCCGGTCCATTTCACTGCTGAAATGTTCGGAAATGGATTGCATTTCATTCTGGATTTCTTTCAAAGCGCGCTGTGTGGTGCTGATGCTTTCCAGATTCCGGTCAATTTCCGCCTGCGCCAGCGCGCGGCTTTCGGTGGTATTTTCCATAATGGCCCTGGAACTGCTTTGCGCGACCAGATACAACTTTCCGATGTTTTCCGCCAAACGCTCGATTTCCTCGAACTTATCGTGAAATGCCTGAATCTGTTCCGCCATGCCGTCACGTTCGGCCTGCAAAGTGGCGTTTTCATCCTGCATGGTGCTGAGCGTGTCGCTTAAAGTCGTGATTTTCTGATTTAATTCGCGCACCTCACAGGCGTGTTCCTTTTGCGTGTTCGTGATATAGTTCAGAACATCGTCACTGTTGAAGCCAAATAAACTTTTTCTGAATCCGGCAGCCATCAATATCGCTCTTTTCCGTATATTTTGATTATTGTTTACCTATTATAACAAAAATCGCTCTGACTTTCAAGCACAAATTATGAAAACGGTCGTTTTTGAACGAAAAACAACAAAAAACAGGTTTTGTGTTTGACAAGTTCAAACGAATGGATTATAATTATTTAGTTAAGTTTGATAAAAAGGGAAGTAGTAGAATGGCTCTTGAAAAGCGAGAAAATTTACGCAACGTCGCGATCATCGCGCACGTTGACCACGGAAAGACCACGCTGGTCGATCAACTGCTGAAACAAAGCGGTACGTTCCGTGCCAATGAAACGGTCAACGATCGGGTGATGGATTCCAACGACCTGGAACGTGAACGCGGTATTACGATTCTGTCGAAAAATACAAGCGTCATGTATAAGGATACGAAAATCAACATCATCGACACGCCGGGACAC
>JAZRWX010000103.1:0-1569 GCA_045599905.1 Acutalibacteraceae bacterium | reverse complement strand
TCACAGTAAAGGAACCGAAGGAACGACTGATTATGTATAATTCGTTCCGCGACAAGATCGTTCAGCATTGTCTTTGCGATAACGTCCTGGAACCGGTTCTTTCGAAAACCTTTATATACGACAATTACGCAAGCCAGAAAGGAAAAGGAACCCACTTCGGACTTGACCGCCTGAAATACTTTATGCAACGGTATTACCGGCAACACGGGGCGGACGGTTGGGTCTTAAAGTGTGACGTAAGAAAGTATTTTTACAGTATCAATCACGACGTTCTTAAACAGCAACTTCGCCGGCTTATAAAAGACAACGAAGTCCTGTGGCTTCTTGATATGATAATAGATTCAACGGACGGAACGGGAATTCCGATCGGGAACCACACTTCACAATGGTTCGCGATTCTTTACCTTTCCGGAATGGATCATTTTATCAAAGAACGTCTGGGAATCAAATTTTATGGGCGCTATATGGACGACTTTTATTTGATCCACCAGGACAAGGAATATCTTCGGTATTGCCTGGACGAAATCAGAAAATACCTTGAACCCCTGGGCCTGGAACTGAACAATAAAACGGCCATATTCCCGTTGTCCCAGGGAATCGACTTCCTGGGATTCAGAACCTATATGACAGACACCGGAAAAGTCGTCAGAAAGGTTCGCCGGGACAGCAAAAGCCGGATCAGGCGCAAATTGAAGAAACTTCGCGTCCTTCTGGACGAAGGAAAGGTCGACTTTGAAACGATCCTTCAATCTTACAATTCGTGGTCCGGCCACGCTGAACACGGCAACAGTTATCACCTGATCAGAGATATAGACAATTTGTTCTTTGATCTGTTCAGAAAAGAATTGGAGGTTACAACCTATGGCGAAATTACTATCCGCTTTGCCCGTTGGAACAGTCATAAAATCGACGAACACGAAATACAACGGGACGGCGATCAGGTTTATAGTCGGCCACCAGGACACAGCGAACGGCCGAACTAAACTTGTCACCGAAAAAATGATAACCTTGAAGTGTTTCGACGCAAAGGAATCCGGGAATTCTGATTCAAGCCGTAAGCAATACGGAAACAACCGTTATTCGCAGTCGAACATTGATCAATGGTTAAACAGTCAGGGCGCGGCCGGCGCCTGGTATTCGGCACAGCACACAAAAGACGCCGCACCTACAAACGCGAACGTCTGGAACAACTATAACGAATACGACAACGAAGCCGGATTCCTGACCAACTTTGAAGCCGACTTCCGAAACGCTATTCTTCAAAGTACGATTCGCGTCGTAAAGGCTTCTGTTGACGGCGGCGGCTACGAAGACATAGTCAGAAAAGTTTATCTTCTGTCGAATACAGAAGTAGGCCTGGCAAACGAAAGCAGTATCGCAGAAGGAACCCTGTGGTCCTACTTTAACAGCGCCGATCGTCGCAAATGCTACCCTACACAGGAAGCAGTTACAAAGTCGGAATATACAGAATCCGGTTTGAAAGCAAATGCCTATTGGTATTGGAGGTTAAGAACCCCGTACGCCGGCTATTCGATCAACGCGCGCAATGTCTACACTGACGGCAGTCTG
>JAZRWX010000102.1:0-2034 GCA_045599905.1 Acutalibacteraceae bacterium | reverse complement strand
TTTCATCTACAACTTCAAATGGCATTTCAATTCCTCCGTCAATTATGTAAACTAATTTTTTGCATACCTTTGCTAATATAATGATATTATCATATTATTTTTCAAATTTCAATACTTTTTTTATGAAAACCTGCATTTTTTTCAAAAAAGTTATCCGGCGGCAAAAGTACCGTTCGGATTCTGCGCTGTCCAGCCCGAAAAATCGAACGTACCGACGGTTCCTTTGCCCGATTCGGCAAGTTTATTTTTAATAAACGCGACCTTTTGCTGAATATCGATCGGTGATCCGAATTTTACCGCACAGCCGTTTTTAAGTTCAATTTCGATTCCGTTTATATTGTTGACATCCAGTTCTTTCACGGAAAGTTTCGCTTTTTTGAATTCAGCCATTATTTCCGTCACAGCTGATGCCGTCACGTTATCCTTGATACTGACGATCCTGCCGGTCGTACAGGAAGCGTTTTCGCAGTGAATGATCGGCAGTTTTTTCGGTTGATCGGCGGTACTGCGGACCACACGGTCATCTGCATTGACAACATAATATATATCCTTAACAAGATACGCCGCTTTTTCGCTGGTGTCCCCGATCAGCCCTTCCACAAAAGTCCCCTCTGGTTTAACGGGCGACCACATACTTAAATCAATACGTCCGGTCACATCTTTTGCCGCCTCACGGATCATAGCGCCCAGATGAGTAGTCTTCTTATCCAGATTATCGGAAGTGCCGAGATCAACAATGAAGCGATTTTCCACCGCCACCTTAATAGCAATCGTGTTTGAAATATCGATCTCATCAACCGCCAATTTCTGTGCTTGCATGGAATCACTGATCTGCCGGATCAGATCAGCGGTAATCTGATCTTTGAAAGTAACAATGTCACCATCACATACCGCCGCTTTACTGACGATCACCATATTCTCCGACAAATCGGAACAGCGTTCCAGCACGCGATTTTCCACGTTTACGATCGCATAGCGTGTACTGCCGTTATCATCATAACGGTAAGCCGCCCACGGATCGGCGTCTTTCACAGTAAGCGAAATTCCGTGCGGCAGTTTCCGATGGATCTTGACCGTTTCAATATAAGGTAACGTCTTTTGAATACGTTTTTTCAAGCCATTTGCCGTTACGGCAAGTACCTGCTCCTGCGGTTTCAGTTCACAAGCGCCAATGACCTGTTCTTCGGAATACCGGGTTTCCCCTTTCACGGTGACCTCCTGTATGGGAAAAAACACCGTAAAAGCCAAAAGCACGGTAACGACAACGGCAAATATCAAAAATACGACCGTGCCGATAAACAAACGGCGCCGGCGGATTCTTTTTTGTCTTTCAGCCCGTCTGCGGGCAAAATCATTTTGCTGTGACATCCGAAACTTCCTTTACAAATTTATTCTGTCAACTGTATTTCCGCACCTAATCCGGCCAGATTTTCCGGTAGTTTTTCATACCCGCGGAACAAATGCGCCACATGATCGATAATCGTTTCGTCCTCCGCAAACAAGCCGGCGATCACCAGTGCCGCACCGCCGCGCAGATCGGTGCAGGAGCAGTTCGCACCCGACAGACGCGATACACCGTCGATGATAGCGATCCTGCCCTCCACACGTATATTCGTACCAAGACGGTTCAATTCGTCAATGTACCGAAAGCGGTTTTCAAAGATATTTTCCACAAAGACCGACGTCCCGTATGCCTTGGAAAGCATTGCGATCAAAAGCGGACCGGCATCAGTCGGAAAGCCGGGATAGACCAAAGTCCGCACCACGGGAACACGATTCAGCCGTTTCGGTGCGTCAAGAGTCACCGCATCACCTTTGACCGAAATTTCACAACCGCTCTGTTTTAAGGATGTCAGGATCGGCACCAAGTGATCGGGTCGAATATCGTTTAATTGAATTTTACCGGCTGTAATGGCGCCGGCACAAAGATAAGTCGTCGCCGCAATGCGGTCGGGCATGATCCGGTAAACCGTCGAATGCAGTTTTTTCACGCCGGTAACCGTTATGGTATCGGTGCCGTATCCAGCGACAGAA
>JAZRWX010000101.1:0-2825 GCA_045599905.1 Acutalibacteraceae bacterium | reverse complement strand
ATCCGTGTCTTTTCGGCAGGCGCGCCGGCAGTCAGCGCCAGGTTCTGATCGAACATCTTAAATGAATTGGTGATCGTCAGAAACAGACAGATCGTGACCGACGGCATGACCGACGGCAAAATCACGTGACGCAATACCCCGACGGCGTTGGCGCCATCCACGTGCGCCGCTTCGATCAGTTCCCCCGACACACTCTGTATACCGGCGATATAAATGATCATGACGTACCCGATCATCTGCCAGTTCATTAGGATCAGTAAGCCCCAAAAGCCGAATTTCGGATCGGACGTGATCGAGTAATGATAGCGGTACAACACCCCGTTGATGATCAACTGCCAGATATATCCCAGCACGATACCGCCGATCAGATTCGGCATGAAGAAAACCGTCCGGAACAGATTGGTGCCGCGAATGCCCCGCGTCAGCAACAGCGCCAGCGCGAAACCGAACAGATTGATCGTCAGCACCGACAGAACGGAAAACCGCACGGTGAACCATAACGCACCGCCGAACACCGAATCCCCGCCGAAGATCCGTTTATAATTGGCCAGCCCCACAAATACCGCGTCGTTGACCGTACGGAAATCACAGAACGACAGATACAGTCCCACGACAAAAGGAATCAGAAAAGCAATACAGAATGCGGCAAAAGTCGGCAGCAGAAATATCCAAAACCAGCGTTTGATCGAGCGTTCCATTAAGCGCGTTCACTCTTCCATCTGTTTTTCACGGTCGTGATAATATCCTCAAAAACATTGTTCCCCTGCGCATATTCCAGCAAAGAAGCGCCGACCGCGCTTTTGAATCCTTCGCCGGGGAACGCGTTAAAGACCCACGGAACGGTTTTCAGTTCATCGTCTTTCATATAACGGACCACCTCACGCGCCAGCGGATCACCCGGCAGTTCGTTTTCCGTAAAGGTCGAAAACGGCGTGATGAAATCCAGTTTTTCGGTGACGTATTTTTTGCCTGTTTTGCTGCTGAAAAGCCAGTCCAGAAAAGCCAGCGACGCTTTTTTCTGATCCGCGTCGGCGTTTTTGTTGATGGCCAGATAATTTTCCGTACCGATGCAGAGTCCCTGCGTTTCCTCCCCGGCGATACCGGTATAAATGGGCAGGAATTTCACGTCATCCTCTTTGACCGTGTTTCCGTTTACCTGGCTGATCTGCGACCACGCCCAGTTTCCGTTCTGCACCATGGCGACCTTGCCGAGCGCGAATTCCGCCATGGAGTCGGCGGTCGATTTTGCCCCCAGCGCGGTTTTCGGTGTCAGCGAGTTGTTCAGGTACAGATCAAATGTTTTGCGATAATTTTCGGCATATAAGAATGCGATCTCTTTGGAACGCAGACCGGCAAGCGTCGGATCGTCGTAATCGTCATTCTGATCGAATTCATAATATAACGGCACGTTCAGCAGATGGGTCTGCCAGCGCCAATCCTCCCCGCCCGCCAATGAGGTGGAAGCGAATACGCCTTCGATTTTCAACTCTTTTTTGTGGGCGGTCATATCCTCGACGACCGTTTTCAGCGCATCGAAATCATTGATTTCACCGATATCGTTGACCTTTTTCTGCCGGTCTTTCAGCGCGAAATACCGGCGCAGGATCTCAGCGTTGTAAATAATGCCGTAACCTTCCACAACGTAAGGAATGCCGTATACGCCTTTTCCGTCCGTCACCGCCAGCGATTTATCGGTCAGATAGGAATACAGTTTGCTGTCCGAAAGATCAGCGCAGTAGTTTTTCCACGACTGGTAGCCGATCGGGCCGTTGATCTGGAAGATGGTCGGCGCGTCGGACTTGGCGATTTCAGACTTCAAGGTCTGTTCATAGGTATTTGCTGCCGCCGTGACGACCTTGACGGAAACCCCGGTTTCCTTTTCATAATCTTTTACAAGCGTTTCGTATACGCTTGCCGCTTCCGGCTTGAAATTCAGGAAATAAACCGTTGATTTTTTCTCCTTGCCGCATCCCGCAAGTGTGACTGAAAGTGTACCGATCAGTGAAACGCACAGGATTGCCGCCAAAATTTTTCTTTTCATAAAAAGTCCTCCCAAGCAATAAGTTCTTTTCCTATTCTGTGCATATAGCACGTGTTTCATACGAAACGGGAACTTTTTTTGAAAAAAATTAAAAAACGACCGATTTTTTTCAATTTTTGCTTGACATTATCCGCTGGTTATGGTATAGTATTTAGGCGCTCGAAAATGCTGGTGTAGCTCAGTTGGTAGAGCAGCTGATTTGTAATCAGCAGGTCGGGGGTTCAAGTCCGTCCACCAGCTCCATTTTTCGGACGGACGGAGAATAAAATATGGGAGAGTTCCCGAGTGGCCAAAGGGGACAGACTGTAAATCTGCTGGCTTCGCCTTCGATGGTTCGAATCCATCCTCTCCCACCAAAACAGGAAAGCACCACCGAAAGGTTGGTGCTTTTTTGTTTTGTGGTCACGCGAGGGGATGAGATTCGAACAGGGTGTGCCTTCCGCAGAAGGCAAAAACAGTCCGGGGGGACTGTTTTTAACCCGCGGTCCGCTTGCGGCGAATCCATCCTCTCCCACCAAAACAGGAAAGCACCACCGAATGCCCGGTGTTCTTAAGGACAGTAGTTCAAGAGCACGGGCATTGGCGAGGCAAAGAGATACCGAGATTAGCAGAAATGCTTTTCTCGGTATCTCTTTTTTGCTTTTAAAAATCCGCACATTCGATTTATCTGCTTGATTTCCCCTACAATAAAGGGGAAATCAAGCAAGGAGGTCGAGAGACTATGAAAGCAAAGCGGAAATACTTCTATCTGGATGATTTTGAACACAGGCTATTGGTCGGGTGC
>JAZRWX010000100.1:0-5721 GCA_045599905.1 Acutalibacteraceae bacterium | reverse complement strand
ACGCCGAAAAGGAAATAAATTTCCTTTTCGGCGGGTGTTGCTTTGTCAAAATAAATTCTTGTGTGGTTGTTTTTACGGTATCTTATTTCAACGCGGCTTTCAAAGCTTCCGCGCGGTCGGTGCGCTCCCATACGAAATCGGCGTCTTCACGTCCGAAATGTCCGTAGTTGGTGGTTTTGCGGAAGATCGGGCGGCGCAGATCCAACTGATCGATAATGGCGGCCGGGCGCAGGTCAAAGACCTTGTCCACCGCGTCGGCGATCGCTTCATCGCTGACCGTACCCGTGCCGAACGTATCGACCATGATGGATACGGGTCTTGCAACGCCGATGGCGTATGCCAGTTCCACTTCGCACTTTTTGGCAAGTTTTGCCGCGACAATGTTTTTGGCAACGTAACGTGCCGCATAGGCCGCGCTGCGGTCTACCTTTGTCGGGTCTTTACCCGAAAAAGCGCCGCCGCCGTGGCGTGCCATGCCGCCGTATGTATCCACAATGATTTTTCTGCCGGTCAGTCCGGTATCGCCCTGCGGTCCGCCGATCACGAAACGGCCGGTCGGGTTGATGTAGATTTTCGTGTTGTCGTCCAGCAGATCTTTCGGAATGATCGGAACGACGACCTGCTCATACAGATCTTTCCGCAGCGTTTCCAGCGTAACGGCATCTTTATGCTGGCTGGAAATGACGATGGCTTCGATTCGGGTGGGAACACCGTCGTTATATTCGACCGTGACCTGCGTTTTTCCGTCCGGACGCAGATAATCCAGCGTGCCGTTTTTGCGGATCTCGGTCAGCCGCATGGAAAGTTTGTGCGCCAGCGAAACGGGCAGGGGCATCAGTTCCGGCGTTTCGTCGCAGGCATAACCGAACATCATGCCCTGATCACCGGCACCGTGCAGATTGTACGGATCGGTTTCACCGGCTTTGTATTCCAGGCCGTTGTCCACGCCTAACGCAATATCGGCCGACTGTTTGTCGATCGACGTCATAACGGCGCAGGTGTTGCCGTCAAAACCGGCATCTGCGCTGTCATACCCGATGTCGCACAGCACGCCGCGCACGACAGACGGGATATCCACATGACTGTTGGTCGTAATTTCGCCCATGACCGTGACGATCCCCGTCGTGCAGAACGTTTCGCATGCCACGCGGGAGTTCGGGTCCTGCGCAAGCATAGCGTCCAGGATCGCGTCGGAAATCTGATCGCTGACTTTGTCGGGATGGCCTTCCGTGACCGATTCCGATGTAAATAACATTGTTGCCATTATTCATAACCTCCAAAAAAATACCGCTTCCGAAAAGAAGCGGTATAAGTAACCTCATCTTCCGGATATTCCGCAGGATGTAGCACCTTGTCTTTCGACAGGTTGCCGGGCTTCAACGGGCCTGTTCCCTCCGCCGCTCGTGATAAGGAAATATTTAATTTGCAAAACTATTGTATCATAAAATCGCTGTTTGTCAAGTGTTTTTATCACCGATCCCGTATTTCAGGATGGGTGATAATTTTTTGTAAATGCCGAAACACAGCACCGAGTCGATGAATCCCTTGAAAAACGTGAACGGGAAATTGAAAATCAGCAGACATTTGAACAGGGTATCGGCTTGCGGCAGTAAGGCGCGGTAGGCGGCAATGATATTTTCCATTCCGCCGAAAAAGGCGGCGTAAATGGGGTAGACGATGAAATAGTTGGTGGCGATGCCGATCAGCGCCATGCCCAACGCACCGACAGCCGTTCCAATCAGTGCGCCTTTCCGGGTACGGTCTTTTCGGTAAAAACATCCGGCGATGCCGACAAAAACGGCACCCAGTAAAAAGTTGGAAAGTTCACCGACGCCGGAAGTGCCGCTGACGAACAGGTGCAGTAAATTTTTGATCAGACAAACGGCGATCCCGTAAACCGGGCCGAACGTAAAGGTCGTGATCAGCGCCGGCAGTTCAGAAAAATCAAACTTGATAAACGGCGGGATCAGAAAAGAAAGCGGAAATTCCAACAACATCAGTATAAAACCGATCGCGCCCATAATGCCGCATACCGCGACCGCGCGGATTTGTCTTTTTCGCATAAACAGACCTCCCGAAAAGAAAACCGCCCCTGCGACTGCAAGGACGGTAGAGAATTGAAATATCGTTCCTTCTCTCATCCGGACTGTACCGTCGGCTTCGGAATTTCACCGAATCGACCCGGTTTACGGGCTTGCGGGCTGTACCGCCGGTGGGGACTTTCACCCCGCCTTGAAGTGTATTATCATTGTATTGCAAAAAACAAAAAAAGTCAAGCCGCCACAATAAATTTCAGCACCAAAATCATTTGAATGATGATGATCAGCGGAATGCCGATCATAAATTTCAGATGCTTCGTTTTGTGACGGATCAACAGCATGGTCAGATACATGGCGACACTTCCGCCGGCAATGCTCCACAGCAGCAGGTGCAGTTCGGGGATCCGCCAGCCGTGTCTGACGGCCTGCCGTTTGTCGTATATGCAGACGATCATGCTGACGATACTGATCAGCGCAAGATAAATCAGAAACAGTTTCATTTTCTTTCACCCGGTACTATTGTAACGGATTCAAACGACTTTTTCAATCTGTTTTTTCAGTTTCTGAATGATCCGCTTTTCCAGCCGGGAAATATAGGACTGTGAAATGCCCAGCGCGTCGGCAACCTCTTTCTGGGTGTATTCCTGATAGCCGTTCATGCCGAAACGCATTTCCATGATCTGCCGTTCGCGCGCCGGCAGATCATTCACCAGACGCAGCAGTAAACGGCGTTCGTCCTCCTGCTCGATGCCGCGTCCGACCTCGTCACCGTCACTGCCCAGAATATCCGAAAGCAGCAGTTCGTTTCCGTCCCAGTCGATGTTCAGCGGCTCGTCAATGGAAACCTCGTTTTTGCGGGAGGCGCATTTGCGCAAGAACATCAGTATTTCGTTTTCAATACAGCGCGAAGCATAGGTCGCCAGTTTGATGTTCCGTTCCGGGCGAAAGGTATTGACCGCTTTGATCAGACCGATCGTCCCGATCGAGATCAAGTCTTCAATACTGCCCGAGGAAGTCTCGAATTTCCGCGCGATAAAAACGACCAGCCGCAGATTATGTACGATCAGTTTTTCCCGTGCCGTTTCACTCTGCTCATCCAGAAGATATTGCTCTTCTTCGGCGGTCAGCGGCGGCGGAAGCGTTTCCGGACCGTTGATATAGTAAACGGTCCGGCTTTTCAGTTTGGTGATCAGTCGGGCAAGCAACTCTGTGATCTTCATTTTCTCACCTCAAAGTAATTCCAGGATTTTCGGATTGATAACAGCGGAATAATCATCGCCCAGCGGAGTTTTGGAAAGCGCAAGGATCGGATGGCGCAACTCAACGGTTTTGCCGTCGGCGCGAACGCGCGCATTGTCACACCGCCATCCGTCCAGTAAACCGCTGCCCGAAACCGTACCGCACGGCAAAGCACGGTATCGGTTTTTCAGTTTTTCGGCCGAAAGATTTTCACCGAAAAGTGTTTGTATCGCTGCTTTGTCGGCAATAATAATTTCGGAAATGCCGAAAGCGTCTTCCAAAGAATTGCCGGTATCGGCAATGGCACACAGGTCGATCTGCCTGCCGTCGGCGGTGATCTGTATATTGCACCGCTGTGCCGACGGCGCGCTGCGTGACAGAATGCCGCGCACGGTCAAAATGATAACGTACGCCGCCGCCGAAAACAGAATGAGAAACAGCGGTGAAATATTGAAATAGACAACGGAATTATGTATGACCATGCCGTTCGGACGGAATATTTGCCACAACGCCATCATGCCGCCGGCATATCCGCAGGAAACGGCGAAAAACACGGCGGTGAATCGCAGATACGGTTTCCATTTGCCATGTGCCGCCGCAATGGCGGTCAGTACGGCACAGCAAACGCCCTGCATAAGGAGCCGCAGGATCACCGGCGGTTCGGGCAGAAAGATCGTCAGCGAAAAGAAACCGCCGAAAACGGCACCCGCCAACTGCCGCCAAAAGGACAGATCCTGCCGCAGCAGCATTTTGGAAGCCGAAAGCAGAAAGTAATCGACCAGTATATTCAACAGCACCAGAATATCGGCATAGACTGTCATGTCAATCAACTCCGATTTCATTATACGTTCGGCGGCGCGCATAATTGGTCGCTTTTGGGGAAAATAGTTACCCGAAACCCGTCGAAAAGGGGGATTCTACCGACAGTAGAGAAAAAATGTAAACTCTATTTTCGGCGTTCGGTGTTGTAGAAACAAAGAACCGGATTTTTCCTTTTCCGTTTTGCAGCAGGGGATTATAATGTTTGTCGTAAGGAGGGCTTGCTATGGCAAAATTTCAAATCGTGACCGACTCGTGCGCCAACCTCAATGATCGGCAGATTCGTGAATACGGCGTTTCGGTCATCCCGGTACATTATTATATTGATGACGTGACCTATACCGGATTTTCGGACGGACGTCAGACCGATTTCAAAAAAGAATACGGTCTTCTGCGGAAGAAGGCGCAGATCCGCACGTCGCTGGTCACCCGTGAACAGTGCGACGCGGTGATCCTGCCGATACTGGAACGGGGTGAGGACGTACTGGTACTGCCGTTTTCATCCGGGCTTTCGGGTTCGTATCAGAGTATCGCGGCATCTTGCGCGGATTATCGGGAAATGTACCCCGACCGGAAGATCACGGTGTCGGATACACTGTGCGCTTCGCTCGGGCTGGGGCTGTTGGTATATTATGCGGTCGAGCGGCAAAAAAACGGCGAAACCATAGAGCAGGTTTCGGCGTGGGTCGAACGGAACAAACTGAAAATCTGTCACGATTTCACGCTGGACGATTTGTTTTTTCTCAAACGCGGCGGACGGCTTTCGGGTTCGGGCGCGTTGCTGGGATCGCTGATGAATATCAAACCCGTGCTCCACATGGCGGACGACGGCAAACTCTACGTTACCGGCAAGGTGCGCGGTCGCCGCGCGGCGATCGAAGCGCTGGCGCAGGCGGCGCAGAATCGGGGCGTCGACCTGAAAAACCAGACCTGCTTTATCATCCACGGTGATTGCGAACCGGACGCGCTGGCACTGAAAAAAGCGGTCGAAAAGCGGTGCAGTATCACAAAATTTGTCATCAATCCGCTGGTGCCGGTCATCGCGGCACATTCCGGTCCCGGCACGCTGGCAATATTTTTTATAGGTAAAAATCGCTGATCGTCCGGATATAATAGAAATGACGGGCAATGCCCCGAAATCTGTTATAAAGGAGTTTTTGAATATGTCATTGAAAGATCAATGGAACAATACGGGCAAAGAATGGAACGATGCGATGAAAGACCTCGGCAAAAACGTTGCGCGTACCGTTTCCGCCGGTGTGGATAAAGCGGATGAGGCACTTAACGGGAAAGAGGAAGACCCGACCGAAGAACAGCCGTCCGTTTTCAGCGACGGCAGTTGGCGCAAAACCGGCAAAAAACTGGGCGACGCGGTCGAAAGTCTCGGAAAATCCATTGTTAAATCCGCCAAAACGGGCGTGGACTACGTGGAAAAGAACGTCAAACGGTAAATTTAGGAAAATAAAACACCCGGGGCTGACCGTGGACTGCCCCAAATTGTACGGACAGCACAAAAAAGCCCCTATGGTAGGTAAATATTAAATTTTAAGCAACAAACTGACTTCGGTATTCCATTGGAGTCAGTTTTGTTTTTAACTGAATTCGTTGGTAATTGTAGAAGTAA
>JAZRWX010000099.1:0-2855 GCA_045599905.1 Acutalibacteraceae bacterium | reverse complement strand
CGGCGTCACGTCCCTGTCCGATACGGTTTTCGCCGTAGTAGTAGAACGCACCGCTGCGGCGCAGAACTTCCAGTTTCAGACCCATGTCGATGATCTCACCGTCGTGGGAAATGCCGGTACCGTACATGATATCGAATTCCGCTTCCTTAAAGGGCGGAGCGACCTTGTTTTTAACAACACGCGCACGGGTACGGGAACCGACCATTTCGCCGTTTTCCTTGATGGTTTCGGTACGGCGCACGTCAATGCGGACGCTGGCGTAGAATTTCAGCGCGCGTCCGCCGGTGGTGGTTTCGGGATTACCGTACAGCACGCCGATCTTTTCACGCAACTGGTTGATAAAGATGGCGCAGCAGCCGGATTTCGACAGCGCCGCGGTCAGTTTGCGCATGGCCTGCGACATCAGCCGTGCCAGTTGGCCGACGTGACTGTCACCCATTTCGCCCTCGATCTCCGCCTTGGTGGTCAGTGCCGCGACCGAGTCGATAACAATGATATCGACCGCACCGGAACGCACCAGTGCTTCGGCGATTTCGAGCGCCTGCTCACCGGAATCGGGCTGGGAAACCAGCAAATCGTCGATATTAACACCTAAATTTGCCGAATAGACCGGATCCAGCGCGTGTTCCACGTCGATAAACGCCGCGGTGCCGCCGGCTTTCTGACATTCGGCGACGCAGTGCAGCGCCAGGGTGGTTTTACCCGAAGATTCCGGGCCGTAGATCTCGACGATGCGGCCTTTCGGCACACCGCCGATGCCCAGCGCCATATCCAGCGCCAGCGAGCCGGTGCGGATATGTTCGACCGACATGGACGCGTTTTCGCCCAGACGCATGACAGCGCCTTTTCCGTACTGCTTTTCCAACTGTGCGATCGCCGTAGCAAGCGCCTTTTCCTTATCGCCCGAAGCGGCGGTGGTATTGGTTTTCGTTTCTTTTGCCATGATGTAAATCCTCCGTTATCAAGAATCGGCATCAGCCGTTATGTTTATTTTATCGGTTTTGCTGTCCCGAAAACTACCCTGACGACACCGTTCAGGTCTGTTTTTGTATCGACCGTTTCAAAGCCGGCCTCCAACAGCATTCCGCAGACAGCGGCGGCCTGCTTTTCGCCGACCTCGAACACGATATGACCACCGGGGGCAAGACTGTCTTTATATCCGTCGATAATCGCGCGGTAAAACATCAGTCCGTCCTCACCGCCGTACAGTGCGGTATCCGGCTCGTACCCGACTTCGGGCTGCAAAGATTCCATTTCGTCCGCCTCGACGTAAGGCGGATTGGAAATGATCAGGTCAAACTGTTCTTCCGCCAGCGGCGTTTCAAAAACATCCGCCGTAAGTACCGCACAGTTTTCCACCTGATTCAGTTCGATATTCTGTTCGAGATAGCGCACGGCTTCTTTATACTTTTCGACCAGTGTGACACGCGCGTCGGCACGGGTACGGGCAATGGAAATGCCGATGCACCCACTGCCGGAACACAGATCCAGCACACGGGGCGTCTTTACGTTTTCCAACAGATCCAGCGCCTGCTCAACAGCGGTTTCGGTATCCGCCCGCGGGATCAGCACACCCGGTCCGACACGGAACGGAAAGCCGTAAAATTCCCATTCCCCGAAAATATATTGCAGCGGATAGCGTACCTCACGCTGATGGATCATGGCGATCAGATTGTTCTGCTGAAAAGCGTTCAGCTGTTGGTTATACTTCGACATGATCTGCGTATTGGTATACCCGGTCGCCCGGCGCAACAGGGCGCGCGCTTCAAATCCGTAATCCTCCACACCAGCGGACTGTAATTTTTTCTTGCAATCGTTATAGGCCTCAAAAACAGTCATTCGTCAACCTCTTCCGGAGCGTCCATCACGTCTTTCATGATCGCGTTCACGATATCTTCCGGGGATTCCTCCGCGGTTTCCGTTTCGGCGTCGATCGAACGGTCAACGTCCGGATTTTCGGGTTCGCACGCACGCAAAGCGGCGATCGCGATCTCGATCATATCGTCTTCCGGCTCTTTGGTGGTCAATCGCTGTAACCACATACCGGGTGCCGAAACGATGCGTGTAAACAGATTATCGTATTTACCGCAGACACGCAGCAGTTCATAACCGGCGCCGCAGATGAGCGGGATCATTAAAAGTTTTACCAGCGTCCACACCAGCGCGTTGTTATACACATTCCGGAAGATCAACTGGATCACAGTGGAAAAGATCACGCTGATCAGAATCATCAGAATCAGGAACGAGGTGCCGCAGCGGGGGTGGAAACGGCGCTGAACACGGACGTTTTCCACCGTCAGCGGCAGGCCCTTTTCATAACAGAAAATGGTTTTGTGTTCCGCCCCGTGGTACATGAACACCCGCTTGATATCTTTCATCAGCGAAACCGCCCAGACGTACGCGACAAAAACGATAAGTTTGATCAGCTGTTCCAGGCAGGAACGCAGTAACCGTGAAAAGGAAGTGTGGAACAGTTTTTGCAGACCGCCCACCGCTAGGCGCGGCAGGTACATGAACAGCGCGACCGCCAGTACGACGCCCAATACGGTACCGACGACCATGATGGCGCTGAGGATCGCGTTCTGCTTTTTTTCCTGCTGTTCCGTCTTGGGTTGGTCGCCGTCTTCGTCCAGATCGGTGAATCCCGATATTTCCGCCGACAGCATCATGGCCTTATATCCCTGGATCATCGACTTGACAAAGGTGACGACCCCGCGGATGACCGGTATTTTCGAAATGACGGCATTCTTTTTATCCTCGTCCAGATAGGAAACGTCGATCGTCTGATCGGCCTTTCGCACGGCAAGCGCCGTTTTTTCCGGACTTTTCATCATAATGCCTTCGATCAGCGCCTG
>JAZRWX010000098.1:0-6055 GCA_045599905.1 Acutalibacteraceae bacterium | reverse complement strand
TGATCGCCGAGATCAGCAGTGCGCCCATCAGCCGCATTCCGACGACCACCCTGACCGCGGTCAGCACGCTGGTCATCGCGTTATAAATCTTCACCTTTACCCCCGTTGCCGCCGCAAACTTTTCGTCAAAGGTGCAGGCGAATATTTTACTGTAAAACAAAACGTAGAACGTCAGCACGACCGCCGCCACAATGACCGACACCCAGACGTCGCTTTTGCCCATGGCGAGAATACTGCCGAACATATAGTTATTGATATCGGTATTCAGCCCCGTGGTCAGACTTGCCACGATAATACCGACTGCCAGCGCGCCCGATGACACCATGGCGATCGCTGCGTCACCGCGGACAACGCCGTGTTCGCTGACCCACAGCAGCAGAAACGCCGCCACAATGACGACGGGAATGGCGATTTTCAGCGGCGTGATCCCCATTGCAAGACCGATCGCCGCGGCGCCGAACGCCACGTGGGAAAGACCGTCCCCCAGCATGGAACAGCGTTTCAGCACCATATTGATGCCCAACAGCGCGGCACAGACCGAAACCAGAACACCTGCCGCCAGTGCGCGCACCGCAAAGGAATAGGAGAAAATTTCAGTCAGAAAACTCATGGCATTTCCTCCCCCAAGCGGCGGTAATAGGGCGTTTGCGCGTATTCTTCCGCCGTGCCGTAAAAATAGCCGTGATCCGCCACGTGAAGCACGTGTGTCGCCTGTGTCAGCGCCGTTTCCACGTCGTGCGAGATCATTAAGATCGTCATACCGTTTTCATGCAGTTTACGGATATGGGCATACAGTTCGTGTGTTGCCGCGGCATCCAGTCCGGTGACCGGCTCGTCCAGCAGAAGCACCCGATCCGCCGCGCAAAGCGCACGGCACAGCAATACCCGCTGCTGTTGACCGCCCGACAGTTCGGCGAAAGAGCGTTTCGCCAACGCGGTCAGTTGCAGCATTTCCATATTTTTCTGCGCTTCCTTGCGCTGTTCGGCGGAATAAAACAGACCGAAACCGCTTTTTCCGGCAAACCCGGAAAGCACGACTTCCTGCACGCCGGCGGGAAAATCGGTTTTCAGTTCGGTGCGCTGCGGCAGCCAGCCGATACTTTTGCGTGAAAGTCCGTCGGTGCGGATGGTACCGCTGTAACGGATATCCGTTCCCAGAATACAGCGCATCAACGTGGTTTTACCCGATCCGTTTTCGCCCAGTATACACAAATAGTCCCCGTCCGAGACGGTAAAATTCAGATTTTGAAAGACCTGGCGTCCCTCAAACGAGACCGAAAGGTCATTCACCGTGATCAGTGCCACATTGCCACCCCTTTTCCAGATTGTCGGCGTTCGCGTTCATCAGATCGACATAAGTTACGCCGCGATTGAATTCTTCCAAAGTTACATTATGTGCCGATTGCAGTTCAAAAAGCGCCACGCCGGTTTCTTCCCGCAAAGCTTCGGCGATATTGCGGCTGCTCATTTCGGTATAAAAAGCGCAGGTCAGGTGCCGCTCGCGCACCGTTTTACACAGCCGTGTCATGGTTTTCAAGCTGATATCGGTGCCGGTTGCGCATCCGCCGAACGCCGCTTCATAAGGAATGCCGAAATCGTTTGTAAAATATTTCAGCGGAAAACGGTCAGCCACCAGTAAAAACGGCGCTTCCGCCTGCCGCAGAATTTCGATCATCCGATCCTCCACAGTCCCGATCTCCGCGACGTATTCCGCCGCATTCCGGCGGTATTCTTCGGCTTTGGCAGGATCGGTTTCCGCCAGACAGTCCGCGATCGCGCGGATCATTAACCGGGCATTGCATAGCGACGTCCAGATATGTTCGTCGATTTCATCCTCGCCGTCTTCGTTGAGCGTCGGGACGGTGTCGATCAGTTTCAGCGTGCGGACGTCATTTTCGGACAGCAGGGCGTCTACCCACGTATCCGACTCGCCCCCGATATATAAAAACAGGTCGGCATCACAAACCGCCGCCATATCCCGCGGGGCAGGATCGTAGGAATGGATCTCGGTCCCCGGATCGACCAGCAGGGTCAGTTCAATATTCTCGCCCCCGACGGCACGGGCAAAGTCGTACAACGGAAAGATCGTCGTGACGACCCGCACCTTTTCATCCGTTTTCACCGGGGCGGCGCACCCGCAAAGCAACAGCAGGCAGATCAGAACGGGAAGCAGGCGTTTCATTTCGCGGCACATTCCCCGCAAAGACCGTATAAGACCGTTTTCAGCGGATCAACGGCAAAGCCGTGTTCGGCGGCGATATGCGCCGAAAGTTCGTTCATGTGATCGCATTCGATATGGATCAGCCGGCCGCAGGCGGTACATTTCAGATGAAAATGCTCATGGCAGGCGTGGTCGTCCGCGATATACTGATAGCACGCGCTTTCCCCCGACTGGGCGGCGTATTTGCGGGCACGTCCCTCTTCGACCAGGCGTTCCAGACAGCGGTAGACGGTCGTTCTGCCGACCGACTTACCGTCGGCGTTCAGCCGTTCGACCATTTCTTCCACCGTGACGTGGTTATCGGTCGATTGCAGTACCGCTTCCACAGCGGCACGTTGTTTTGTTTTATATCCGTCCGTCGAGCGCATGACGCAACACCTCAATTTGAAAATGAATTCCGATTTCAAATTATAACCGCTTTTGCGCTGTTTGTCAAGAAAAAGTGCAAAAAGACCGCCCAGTAGAGCGGTCTTGAACGATGATAGGATCAAAAACAAAATTGCCCGTGCGGATCGTTTTTGCCTTTGGTTTTGTTCATACACATTGATATTCCGGTAGATTGCTTCGCTGCGCTCACAATGACACGTTTTCTGTCATCGCAAGGCGGTACGCTGCGGCGATCCATTGCTTTACGCGAAATGATTGGATTTTACGACTTTTCGCCTTTGTTTTTTTGCGATTGTTCGCATAATTTCGGGCGGATGTGGGCATCCGCTCCTACGCCTTTGGTTATTATTTTGCATAGTGGTTTATATGTGGATTGCTTCGCCGCGCTTGCAATGACAGGGTTATTTTTTCTTGTCGGATGCGCTTGCAATATCACCGCTTTTCAGTTCGATCAGATGCGTGATGCCGGGGATGCTTTCGCCCTGCATGACCGACGTCGGCGACAGCAAAGCCCCGGTCGAACAGAACAGCACATCATGAAACGTGCCGTCTTCAAAACGGTGCATGATATAGGACGCCAGCACTGACGCCGAACAGCCGCAGCCCGATCCGCCGGCATGGACGTCCTGCTTTTCGCGGTCAAACAGCAACAGTCCGCAATCGCTGTGCCGACAGCGCAGGTCATACCCCCGTTCCGCCGTCAGGTCATACAGCAGGTCACTGCCGACCTTGCCTAAATCGCCGGTAAAGATCACGTCATAATCTTCGGCGGTCGTGCCGGTATCTTCCAAAAAAGCGCAAATCGTATCCGCCGCGGAGGGTGCCATTGCCGCCCCCATATTATTCTGATCGGTCACGCCGAGATCGACGATTTTTCCGATGCAGTACTTATCAATATATATATTGTTTCTGCCGCTTCGCAGTATCAACGCCCCTGCCGCCGTTGCCGTCCACTGAGCGGTCGGGGTGCGCTGACAGCCGTATTCCAGCGGAAAACGGTACTGCCGCTCCGCCGAGCAGAAATGGGACGACGTCACCGCCGCGGCGTATTCTGCGGCGCCGCTTTCCAGCATGGTCGCCGCCATGCAGACCGCCAGTGTCATGGTCGAGCAGGCGCCGTACAGACCGACCAGCGGTCGTTTGGTCTGCCGAAGACCGAAGGTACTGCCGATACACTGATTCAGCAGATCGCCCGCGAACAGACAATCGATATCGGCATACTTCAACCCCGCTTTGCCGACCGCGGTATCAACCGCCAGCGTCTGCAAACGGCTTTCCGCCTTTTCATAACTTTCCTCACCAAAACGGTTATCGGCCGAAAAGGCGTCAAACTCCCGCCCCAAGGGTCCTTCGTGTTCCTTTTTGCCGACAACCGCGCCATATCCGACGATATATGCCTTTTGTTCCAGTTCCACTGTTCTTTTTCCGATTCGTTTTGCCATAACTGTTTCCTATCCGGTGCACAACCAATATATAATACCGTAAATAACGCTTGCGAAAGTACCGTACAGAATGACCGGCCCCGCAATGGTAAACATTTTCGCGCCAATGCCCGGTACATGACCCTCGTTTTTATACTCGATCGCCGGAGAAACGACCGCGTTGGCGAATCCCGTGATCGGTACCAGCGTGCCCGCGCCCGCGTGCCGGGCGATCTTCTCGAACAGACGCAGTCCCGTCAGCAGCGCCGCCGCGAAGATCAGCGTGACCGGCACCGCCATTTTGACGACGTCTTCCGAAAACCCCAGCGCCGTATACCCTTCCTTTAATAACTGGCCGACCGTGCAGATCATTCCGCCCACCGCGAAGGCACAGACCGTGTTTTTTAATTTGGGCGACCGCGGCGAGGCATTTTTGACCCGTTCGGCGTAGTCTTTTTTCGTTGTTTTCACCGTTCAGACCCTCCTTTCATCATTTATTAGGATGATCTGAAAAAATTTTTTTATGCGAAAAACCCCGTAAATAAAGAGTTTTTCGACAGTCGTTACCGAAAAATATGAAAAAAATCAAAAAAAAGGTTGCAATTTTGTAACCATTTGGTATAATAGTATCGTTGGTTACAACTTTGTAACAATTCAAAGAGGGATTGATTTTTATTCTTTTACGTCTTCAAAAAATGTTTTCACGCAAAACGCTGGCTTCCGTTCTGTGCGTCGTTTCGATCCTGACCGTCGCGGTCGGTGTCTACGACTCCGAAGCCATCACGGCACTGCGTGTCAATTACGCCGGAAAAATAATCGGCATAATCCGAAATACACGGGACTTTGACGCCGCGGTACAACTTGTCAGCCGCACCGTTTACGGCTGCGACATTGCCGATGCCGTTGAAGAGCCGGTCTATACCACCGTGAAAGTACCTGCCCGTCAGCTGGATAACCGGCAGACCGTGGCGCAGGGTATCATTGCGAACACCGAAAAAATCGTTCGCGCCTATGCGGTGTGCGTAAACGGAGAAATGCGCGCCTGCGTTGACGATGAAAAAATCTTTGATTTGTGCGATCAGGCACGCCGCCGTTTTGAAACTTCCGAAAACGCCGAGTCGAATTTTGTCGATGACGTTACCATTACCCCGGGATATTATCTTACGACCGATATCAACACCATGGATATGACCGCCGCGCTTCTGGAAGAACTGCCGGTCGAAACGGTGTATACCGAATCCCATGAAACGGTACTGCCGTTCAAAACGGTCAAGGAAAAAAGCGACGAACTTCTTTACGGTACTACCGAAAAGAAGACGGACGGCGAATGCGGTACCGCGCTGGTCGCCCAAAGCGTTGTTTTGCGCAACGGAACGGAAATTTCCCGTGAAGAAATCGAAAAAGTGATTGTGACCGAGCCGACCGACAAGGTCGTTCTGGTCGGAACGAAACATCCGGCTTCTACCGCGAAACCGGTCAAAACCGGCTTTACTTTCCCCCTTCCGCGCAGAGGTTGGGTCGTCAGCGCCTATTACGGCGACGGCAGAGGTCACCGCGCGGTGGATATCGCCTGCGATCAGGGCACGCCGATTTACAGCGTTTTGCCGGGCAAGGTCGAATTTGCCGGATGGGACGGCGAATACGGTTACTGCATCGTGATCAACCACGGCAAAGGGTTGAAAACACGCTATGCCCACGCTTCGGAACTTTTCGTTGAAAAAGGCGATAAAGTCACCGCAGGACAGAATATTGCCGCTGTCGGACAGACCGGTCTGGCAACGGGAAACCATCTGCATTTCGAGGTCATCGTTCACGGCGACCGTGTGAATCCGGCACCCTACATCGGGTTATAAAAAAGCATAAACACAAAAACCCCATTCCATTCTGCACAAGTCCGTAAAAAACGGACAATGGAAAAAAACACCCTCCTATGGTAGAATAAAAGAAACTACCATAGGAGGAATTTTTATGCCAAGAAGTTATAGACACATAGAGCAATATGAAAAAGAATTGCTGAAAATGAAAG
>JAZRWX010000097.1:0-10017 GCA_045599905.1 Acutalibacteraceae bacterium | reverse complement strand
AAGCGCGGCACCGACCTGTGCGCGTGCAAGCGCGTTGGAAACGTTGGCAGCTGTACCGAATGCCGGTGCGGAATAACGCGCCATCAGACGGTAAGCGTCATCCGTATAACGCAACGATTCGGCAACAGTCACGAGATCCGTAGACGGTTCCAAACGCAATGCCAACTCCCGGGCATCGGACATGGTTGCTTCTTCCGAAAGCCGTTCTAATACGCGATTCAATTCCAAAGTGGCAATCGCGCGCTTCATTCCCTCGTTCATACTATCTCCCGTTAACGTACAGAATTATAAAAATCCAGCGTTGAATAATGGTGTTCGGTTTGAAAAATAATATATTTTTCCGTAAACGCACTTAACATATCCGCGGCAGGATCCGGCACGGTAAAATGATACAGATCCTTAAAAGGTGAATACACGATATGCCGCATTGCCGAAAGCAAAGTACGATCGACCGGTGCGGCATTAACGGTGCTTACCGCACAGTCTTTGCAGATAAGCTTACCGTCATTGATATAGAAATACTGTAAATCGTCTTCAAACTTTCCGCATTCTGCACAAGCCACCAGATCCGGACTGTACCCCGAAAGAACAGCCAACCGCAATTCGGTGATTGCTTTGATCAGTGATGGATTGCGGTGCTCGGTCGTCAGAAAATGCAAAGAATTCAAGATCAGACGTAAAAATTCCGCCGAGTCTGTATCACGCGGCACTAAAACGGCGCTGATCTCACAAAAATACTGTGCCAGTGATAGCGTGACAATATCACTTCCCGCACCGAAAAAGACTTTTAGCGCTGCCGCTTCATAAATGCGATATGTATCATTTTTCTTTTCGATGGTAAAAGCGGCGTAGGATAACAGACCGGTCGCCGCGCCTTTTTTACTTTTAATGGATTGGGCACCCGGCGCAAACGCGCGTATCACGCCCATATCACGTGTAAGGAGGGTGATCAGACGATCCCGTTCGCCGATATTCGATTCCCGAATAACCAACGCTTCGGTCGTAAAGCGCACTGTCATCCTCCCCTTTCTTTTCTTCCTCACGGCGGGCATTTACGTATTTAATATAATCTTCCGGACGCCCGCTGACAATAAAACGAAACCAGTAATTCTGCCGATCCATAAACACAACACCTTTAACAATATCCTGTTAAAAGTGTTTCCTGAATGCAGAAAAATATTGCAGGTAAAAACCGTCAATCCAAACCGAATGTGTGGATCAGGCCTTCACGGTTTCGCCAATCTTCCTTGACTTTTACCCAAAGTTTCAAAGAGCATTGAATCCCGTAGAATTCTTCAATATCATGACGGGCGTGCATGCCGATTTTTTTAAGCATTGCACCGTTTTTGCCGATAATGATGCCTTTATGGGACTCTTTTTCACAGTAGATGGTAGCAATAACTTCAAGGATGGGCTCCCCCGAAGAAGAATCCCGTTCAACAAAGCGTTCCAGGTCAACGGCGATACCGTGCGGAACTTCGCGTTCCAGATTGCGCAGTAATTTTTCACGGATCATTTCCGCAACCATTACTTTTTCTGGCTGATCGGTATAAGAGTCATCTTCAAAATAATGCGGTGCCGGTTTGGCAAAGCGAACGATTTCATCGACTAATATGGAAACACCGTCACCTGTCTTTGCCGACAGCGGAACGACCGCCGAAAACGGAAACGCCTTGGTATATGCCGTAATCAATTCCAGCAAAACATCTTTTTCTTCCAAGCGGTCAATTTTATTCAGCACCAAAATGCAAGGCAGCTTCTTTGCTTTGACGTTTTCAAGAAGTTGGGCTTCCGCGGCGGGAAGATTTTCCGGGTCAAATTTGAATTCCGGCGCGGCATCGGCAACGAAAACGGCAACGTCTACGTCGCTCATGCCATCCCCGACTGCTTTCATCATATTTTCACCGAGTTTATTGCGCGGTTTATGAAATCCCGGTGTATCAATAAATACCAGTTGATCCTCGCCTTTGTTCAACACCCCCATTATGCGGGTGCGTGTTGTCTGCGGCTTGTCCGAAACAATTGCGACTTTTTGTCCCAGAACACGATTCAGTAAGGAGGATTTTCCGACATTCGGGCGACCGATCAGGGTAATAAATACAGAGCGTTGTTCCATTGTTACACCTTATTGATTGCCAGACCGAGTTCGTCCAGAATCATCTCTTCTTTCTCACGCATAAGCGCCTGTTCCAAGCCGCCGTTGACATGATCATAGCCCAGTAAATGAAGCATGGAATGCACGGTCAGGTATGCCATTTCACGTTCGATACCGTGTCCGTACAGATCGGCCTGCGCGTAGGCGTGTTCAACGGAAATCATGATATCGCCGAGCATTTTATACCCGGTTTCCGGGTTCGTGTCATACTCACCGTTTTCTCCAAGCGGAAACGATAACACGTCGGTAGATGCGTCGATGTGACGGAATTCGTTATTGACTTTCTGAATCTTTTCATCATCAACAAACGTGACTTCGACCTCCGCTGAATCGGAAAATCTTTCCAGATTCAAAGTGGCGATACACGCCTTTCTGACGAGCAGACGTGTGCCGGTCGGCAATTTGATTTTTTTCTGTTTGTCCGAAATGTTTACTTTAACGCTCATGGTTTTTCCTTTCTTCGTGTTCGGCGTTTTTGGACGCCCTTTCATATGCTTTGATAATTTCCTGAATTAAATGATGGCGCACAACATCCTTGGCGGAAAGATGTACTGTTGAAATATCATCGATTCCTTTCAGTATCTTAACAGCTTCCACCAGACCGGATCGTTTGCCGCGCGGCAAATCAATCTGTGTTATGTCACCGGTGACGACTGCCTTAGAATTCATGCCAAGGCGTGTCAAAAACATTTTCATCTGTTCACCGGTCGTATTCTGCGCCTCGTCCAGAATGATGAAACTGTCGTCCAGCGTTCAGCCGCGCATATATGCCAGCGGTGCGACCTCAATATCACCGCGTTCCTGACAACGCTGAAAATTTTCAGCGCCCAACATATCAAATAACGCGTCATAAAGCGGTCGCAGATAAGGATCTACTTTTTGCTGTAAATCGCCCGGCAGAAAACCAAGACTTTCTCCTGCTTCAACCGCGGGGCGTGTCAGCACGATGCGATTGATCTGTTTAGCGCGAAATGCCTGAACCGCCAAGGCCACGGCAAGATAGGTCTTGCCCGTTCCGGCAGGTCCGACACCGATCGTGATCGTATTCTGCTGAATAGATTCCACGTACCGTTTCTGCCCAAGCGTCTTCGGTTTGACCGGACGTCCTTTTGAAGTTACGCAGATACAGTCAGCATCGGTGATCGAAGTGATTTTATCTTCTTCGCCGTCCTCGACCATTGAAAACACGCACTCCATGCTTTGAGGCGTAAGTTGTTCGCCTTTGGCAAGCATTGTGATAAAGCAGTCAATGGCGCGGCAGGCCTTTGTGACAGCCAGCACTTCCCCACGTACTTTGACCTGACTGCCGTGCGAAGTGATCTGTACCCCGTACTGCTTTTCAAGCCGTTTCATATTCTCATCAAAATTGCCAAACAGATTGATCAACATTCCGATCCGTTCAATATCGATGGATTGTTCAAACAATAATGATCACATCCCATAATAATCTAATTATATTATATCATTAAAATATAAAAAGTCAATTTGCAGTATCAATATTTATTTTACGAAATTCTGCAATATCGGCAGTATGGGTGATCGTCCATGTCAATGAATAATAGTTTTCAGCAGAATCAAAATGTTTTTCCACAATTTTGTAATTCTTGATTTTTTCCGCAGATAATCTTTCACGCAGTTGTTTTTGAAGTATTTTCCGCGCTTTTGCCGCATTGATTTCCACCTTACGCTGATACGGATAAACGAATTCTGTTTTTATGATCCCGACTGGCATTTTTTTGCCGAACAGTGATAAATATTCTTCATCGGTTTTGCTGTTCGTCATCTTTTCCGCACCGAAATTTAACGGAATCCGGCAATGAAAGAACATAAACGACTTAACGGTTTCTGTTTCATCAGTGTTTTTTGTCATCATAACCGGTATCCGCGCAGTATAGCTATCAGTCACTTCGGCAAAAATATGACCGTCCGCTTTCTCGAAAATGGTATATGTCCCGCAATCCGAAACGCCTGAAACCAGTAAATCCCCCTTTTTTACCGCGCTTCCTTTCTGTACGTTCAGCGTACCGGTATGAACAACGCATTTTTGAATGATACCGTCTTGAACTGCGACAAGATTACCCGGTTCAACGGTTTCTTTTTGATTCGGTAAAATTTCACTGACCGCCGCCGTTAATACACAATTTTCAATATTCAGCGCCGAAAAACTCAATCCATGTAAACGCAAAGGCAATTTCTGCGCAACGGTTTCGGTATTGATTTTTGATTTACTCTTACCGACAAAAACGCCGTATTCATCGCAAACTTGAAGGATTGATTTCGATGATACGTTCGCGTTGCCTTCTACACGAATTGTCCAGATAAAACCCGATAAATATATAAGCAGCGACGCATAAAGAAGCGCGCCAGCCGCCAGCCCGTATCTGAAACGGTAACGGCGGAAGAAAAACTGAGCACCGCCGCGATCTATGATATGGATCTTGTAGGTTGAATTCCGGGATAAAATTCTGCACCTTTTGAAGGACCGGACCGAACAGCGTGCCGTTAGATTTCCGCCGGACGGTGTCAATGCCCATACGGTAATGCCGTTGTGTGCCATCCGATCCAGAAAAGAAGTATATTCGCCCGAAACACTTATGGTAAGATACCCGATCAACCACCGCAACTGTTCAATCATATTTTTCCTCCGGGACAATAAATTCCAGTTGTTCGATCTTGCCGTTGACCGTTATAGTATCGTTTTCATAAGAGATGATTTTTAAAAAACTGCCGTATATAAGCAAATTGACCTTTTTCAGCCGAAACGCCAGAAAACTGTCCGAATAGTCCAGTACGCCGAGAATACCTTCGGCGCAGAATAAGCAGTTATCAAACAGTTCCAAATGCGTTTCAAACAGTCCGCTGTTAATCCGGGTTTCGTGCTTTGGTTTCTTTTCCGCACGATCATATTTCATCCGTTTTGTCACAAATATTCCGCCCTTCATAATATCTGCTGTATTACCTTATGAATTCATCCATAAATTCATGACAAACAGCATATTAAAATATGGAGGGTTTCAACATGAAAAGGATTCGGTCATCTGAATATATATTCGCGGTATTATCGGTCACGGTTCTTTTGCTGTGTTATCCGACAGAAGCCAAAGAAGGCGCAATTTACGGCATATCCCTTTGCGGAACTGTCATTATTCCGGCGTTGTTGCCTTTTATGACCGTGACGGTCATACTGACAAACCTGATGCCAAACCGATTACCACACTTTGCGGAATGGTTTGCTGACAGATTATTCGGTTTTAACGGAATTGAATTGACGGTTTATATTCTTTCTATGATCGGCGGCTATCCGGTCGGCGCACGGCTATTATCGGAAATATACCGTTCCGGTCAGATCAGCAAATCACATGCACGCAAGATGCTCCCTTTTTGTGTAAATGCCGGACCCGGATTTATACTTTCGGCAGTCGGCATCGGAATATTTGCCAGTAAAACGATCGGACTTCTATTATTGCTTTCAACAATCTTATCTTCGATTCTTATAACGACATTGCTTTGCCGAATCAAACCGTCGCCGGTCCATACTGATATCAGCAGTAAACCCGTCCGGTTCAGCACCGTGCTGACCGAATCGGTCAGCGGCAGCGCACAGGCGGTCATCAGCATTTGCGCTTACGTTATTATTTTCGCGTCGATCGGTGCTATTTTTCAAAACAGATTTTCCGGCTTACCGTTGGCCGGAACTCTGCTTGCGTTGTTAGAAGTCACCACCGGTCTTGCAGGCACACAGAGTATCTATAAAGCGGTATTTTTGATCGCTTTCAGCGGTTTTTCGGTATGGATGCAGGTATTTTCATTATCGCGCGACATTGGCGCTTGTGTGCCCGAATTTGCGTTGGTCAGAATACTGCACGGTCTTCTTTCGGCGGCAATATTAAGATTTCTTACGTTTCTATATCCCGTCGCGGTTCCGACGTTATCAAATCATCAGCCATTCACAAGCGGATTCCGGTCATCGGTGCCGTTAATTATTACTTTGTTTATCATGATCCTACTGCTGTTAATCACCGTTTACGGAAAAAATAACGGTGGAAATTTAGAAAAAGATGTGTTATAATACAGTCAATACCACAATTTCGAGGTTATATTCATGAAAAACAAATTTTTTGATTCTTCAGTTCCGAATTTTTGTCAGCATTGCGTGCACGGCCGTACCAGCGAGTACACCGATGAAATTTTCTGTCTTAAACGCGGCGTCACCAACAAGACCGACTCCTGCCGACACTATCAGTACGATCCGCTGAAACGTGCGCCCCAAAAGGGCGGACCTTCCAAAAACTATCAACCGGAAGATTTTGAGTTATAACAGTTATTATTTTAAAATGAATAGCAAAAAGCAGGTATCCGCTTAACGTGGATACCTGCTTTTTGCGATATTATTGAATGATCTTAACTTCCGCAGGCGCGTCAACAATGGTTTTTACCGTACCGTCAGACTGTTTTTCGTGGGATACGGTAACCAAACCGTAAGGTGTCGGGAATGCGCCTTTGACCCAATTCAGCTCTCCTAAATGCGGGTTAATTTCCAACGTTTTACAACCCGGCTCTACAATATTGATACCGAGTACACGTTCGGTCAAAAATGGTACCGGGCCCGAAGACCACCCATGGCACAGACTGTGGCGCAGACCGACATAGCAGAAACGGCCGAAATCTTTATGTATATCCTTTAATCCGTCAGCCGGCGTTTCATAAAGCGTTCCGCTTTCATCCGTCCATTCACTTTGGAAATCTTCCCAAAATGAAGTGGCGCCCTTATCCAGCATATGCCCGTAATAACTGCGCATCAGTTTAATGGCTTCATCGTCTCTGTCCGCCAGAGAAAGCGCTTTCAGAATAAAGTAACTCAAAAACGTTGAAAATTTGCTGTCCCCGTTTTTTGAGATCAAATCCGCCGCCTTTTGACAATCCATCAGTCCACCCAAAGAAAGGAAAGCCGCGACCTGCTTGAAATCACCGGTTTCTTCCGGCACACTTATGCGCGCGGCGCGGGTTTCACACCAGACGGCGGTTTCTTCGTCATCAAATTCACGCAGCAAAAACGCACCGGCCAACATAGACATTTTCATCAGCGCGTAAACACCGTTCAGAAAATAAGGACTGCTGTTTGACGGCCAGTCCAGTATATTCCACTCGTAAAAACGTACGGTGCCGTCATCATTCACACGTTCACCCAACTGGAACAGCAACTTTTTAAGATAATCGCTTTGTCTGAATAAAAATTCCTTATTCCCACTTGCCATATACCAATCCTGCAAAATCAGGATCCACCACATTGAATAAGACGGTATATCGTTCATCCAACGCGGAAGTTTTGTCGTTTCACGGGAAAAATCCAGACTTCGGTCAACGAGCGGGATCGCACCGAAGACGTCACGTACCGTCATGCTTTCCGGCATCATATCCCCGATCCAAACTAGACGGTCACGCTTGATACCGTCCCACACCATATTCTGCAAGCAGAGATGGCACGTATAAACCGACGTATCATAAATGCGATTGATTACCTCGTCGTCACATTCAAAGAAACCCTTATACTCAAAATCGTTCATGACCGATACGGCAAGAACGCTTTTCAGATAGACAAAAGTATTCGGAGCAAGTAATTCTATTTTAACAAAACGGAAGCCGGTTTCGCCCCAGCTTTGGTCGCTTAATCCCGGAACGTAAATATCCATCTGCCGCACTGAATGGTCATTACTGGCATTGGATTCGCCCAGTATGCTTTCGGCTTCGGCAAGAGATTCTCCGAACGTCAGACGGGCAGTCGGGTAGGTTGAACTGCCATTGGGTTCCCTACCGCTGCTTTCAAAGTTTAGAATGCGGACTCCGCCGTTCATTTCAATACCGAAATCCAGGATGACAGACGCATGTTCACCGTCATCACCGTTACACAGTTTTGTCAGGCAGGTTTCACCGAAACCGATCTGTAAATGCTGCTGAACCAGTAGGTTCTGCGGAACTTCGACATGACCTGTCGTTTTGACGACGCGTTTCGGCAAAATAAACCGACGTACACGCCGGTCTTCTTCGACAAACGGGATATTAGAATAAATGCTCATAGTGTTGCTCCTTTATAAAATCATTTCTTTGAATTGTTCTTCATTGATGACCGTCACACCAAGCGCGTTTGCTTTTTCCAGTTTACTGCCGGCTTCTTCCCCCGCTAAAACATAGGTGGTCTTTTTCGAAACCGAAGAGGATGTTTTACCGCCGAATTTTTCAATAATGGCCGACGCCTCATTTCTCGAATAGGTCGGTAAAGTTCCGGTCAAAACAAAGGTCATACCGAAAAATCTCGTATCTTCAACCGTTTTCAGGCATTTTGTATTCAAGCCCTTTTCACGGAGTTTTTCGATCATTTCACGCGTTTCGGGAAGATGAAAAAACTCGACGGCGGAAGCCGCCATGATTTCACCGAAACCGTCAATTTCAAGATAATCTTCAAGTTCGGCGTCCATCACGGCTTCCAAACTGCCGAAATGTTCCGCCAAAAGCCATGCCGCTTTGGAACCGATATGACGAATCCCGAACGCAAAAATCAATTTAGCAACATCGTTTTGCTTGGATTTTTCAATTGCCGCCAGCAGATTGGCAGTGGATTTTTCACCGATCCGATCCAGTTTCGCGGTTTTCGCGGCATCCAAAGCGTATATATCAACAATATTACGAATCAATCCGGCATTCAGAAGTTGTTCGAGAATTGCAGGACCCAGACCCTCAATATCCATTGCGTCACGTGAAGTAAAATGAATCAAATGCCGCAGCAGCTGCGCCGGACAGTCAGCATTGGTACAGCGTATGACCGCTTCCCCGGCTTCACGGTGAACGGGCGCGCCGCAGGACGGGCAGAATTTCGGCATATTATAGGGCTCTGCCGTTCCGGTATGTGTATTAACGGACAGCACTTCCGGGATGATTTCTCCGGCTTTTCGGACTAAAATCGTATCACCGATACAGATTCCTTTTGACGTGATGAAATCTTCGTTATGAAGTGTTGCGCGGCTGACCGTAGTCCCTGCCAGTTGAATCGGATCAAACACGGCGGTCGGCGTTAATGCGCCCGTTCTGCCGACGGCAATTTCGATATCACGCAAAACCGTTTCTTTTTCTTCGGGCGGATATTTATAAGCAACCGCCCATTTCGGATATTTTGCCGTACTGCCAAGTTCGTCGCGGTACGCTAACTGATTGACCTTAATAACGGCACCGTCGATATCATAAGGAATATTTCCGCGGGATTCACCGATCCGCTGTACTTCCGAAATGGCATCTTCAATATTGCCGCATTCCATATAGGTCGGTAATACGTGGAAACCGAGATCTTTCAAAAAATCCAACGTTTCGACATGTGTGCTGAAACTTTTGCCGGAAATGTACTGGATATTGAAAATAAACATATCCAGATGACGTTCGGCGGTAATTTTCGGATTCTTCTGCCGCAGGGATCCGGCGGCGGCGTTCCGCGGATTTTTTGAAGGCGTTTCACCCATGAGTTCCTGCCGTTTCACCAGCTCCTCAAAACTGTCACGCGGCATATATACCTCACCGCGGACTTCAAGTTCCCCGGAAAAATCAATCGTTTTCGGAATTTCTTTGATTCCCATCAAATTGGCGGTAACATCTTCCCCGACCGTTCCGTCACCGCGGGTCGAACCCCGCACAAAACGTCCGTTACGATATTCAAGAGAAACAGACAAACCGTCGATTTTCGGCTCAACGGACAACGATGTTTTTGACAGATCAATTTTTTCGGCAAACGCGCGCAGTTCCGCAACGTCGAAAACATCCTGCAAACTTTCCATTTTAACGGTATGAGTTACCGGTGCGAACTGATTCAGCACACTGCC
>JAZRWX010000096.1:0-2971 GCA_045599905.1 Acutalibacteraceae bacterium | reverse complement strand
CCATTGCGTTGTTCGCACTCGGCAAAATGGTCGTTTTCCGCAAGCGTAAACCCTCCGTCCAAAAACTGGCAGAGGTTGCCGAAGAAAATACCGCCAAATAATTCTTGACTTTTCGGTACATACATATATAATAGTATTGGTGCTTGCCGATATACATTATGAATAAAAAGGGAGCTGGATGAAACTCTGGCTGAGAGGGGACCCCGCCTGACGGCGTATGGCCCGACCTGTGACCTGATGCGGATAATGCCGCCGTAGGGAAATATCTTTCACCGAATCAGACCGCAGGTTTTTCTCCTGCGGTCTTTTTTATTCCTTAAAGGAGTCTTGTTTTATGCAAACGATCAAGAAGCCGGTTTACCGCCTTTGTGTCTGTGCGGTGCTGATCGCCCTTGCCACCGTTTTGAGTGAGATCAAAATCCCCAAAGCGTTCGGCGGTTCGGTCACGCTGTTTTCCATGGTGCCGATCTGCCTGATCGGTATTCTGTACGGCCTGCGTTGGAGTGTTCCGACCGGCTTGCTGTACGGTGGGATCCAACTGTTGTTGGGACTGAAAAATCTGTCCTACGCCACGGGTTGGCGCGCGGTGCTGGCAATCGTGTTTTTGGATTATCTGATCGCGTTCGGCGCGCTGAGTCTTTCGGGCGTTTTTACGCGGCTGATCCGAAAACCTGCCGTTTCCTGCGCGTTGGGTACGGCAATGGTCTGCTTTCTGCGTTTTGCCTGCCACTTTATCACAGGGGTGACGGTCTGGCGGGATGCCGGGACAAGTCTGTCAGCGGCAGTTTTGTTTTCCGTTACGTATAACGGGATCTATATGTTGCCCGAACTGGTGCTGACCACAACGGGTATCGTTTTGCTGGTTACCACCGGCGCTTTGGAACGGATCCGGAAAATTTCCTGAATATACAGGTGACAAACCGGACGGAATGTGTTAAAATAAGTTCACTACGTTCAAAGGGGCTTTTGGTATGCAAATTCACGGTTTTCAGAAAATGACGCTGTTGGATTTTCCGGGGAAGGTCGCCTGCACGGTATTTACGGGCGGATGCAATTTCCGCTGTCCGTTTTGCCATAACGCGCTGTTGGTCACTCAGATCGACAAAGGCGGTGTGATTCCGGAAGCCGAAGTATTGCAGTTGTTGGAAAAACGGATCGGTCTGCTGGACGGCGTGGCCATAACGGGCGGCGAACCGCTGCTGCAATCCGACTTGACGGATTTTATCCGGAAAATCAAAGGAATGGGTTACGCGGTCAAGTTGGACACCAACGGCAGTTTCCCGGATCGCCTGCGGATACTGTTGGAAGAAAATCTGATCGACTACGTCGCGATGGATATTAAAAATACCGTGGAAAAGTACGCGCTGACGGTAGGGTTGGAACAATACGATACCGCCGCCGTGGAAGAAAGCGTCTGGCTGTTAAAATCGGGAAAGGTCGATTATGAATTCCGTACGACGGTGGTGGCGGAATATCACACGGTCGGGGATTTTGAAACGATCGGTCAATGGATCGCCGGCGCGCCGCGTTATTTTCTGCAAGGGTTTACCGACAGCGGAAATCTGATCGGGGACGCCGATCATTTGCATGCTGTTCCCAAAGAGATCATGGAACAGATGCGTGCCGCCGCGGCAAAGTATGTGCCGGACACGCAGCTGCGCGGTGTTTGAACGGACTTTATGTCCGTGCGCAGGAAAGCGGGCCTGCCGCTTTCGGTTTTGGTTGTACAAAAATAAAAGGCGGGAACAAGCCCCCGCCCTCTAGTAAAAAACGGAAAGTTTGGGAAGAACTTTCCGTTTTTTGTTTGTTATCGGCAAGAAATCAACTCATCTTGTGACTGTTTTGAAAATTTTTGCAAAAAAACACAAGATATTGTGTTTTGCCTATTGACAAACCACTTGTATGTGTGATAAGATAAGTCTTGCCGAAAAAATTAGATAAGGGGAAGAAAAATGTACAGCGTATTAAAACGTGACGGAAAAATCGTTGAATTTGATCTTGCGAAGATCAAAAACGCCATTACCATGGCATTTGATGCCTGCGAAAAACAGTACCATCCGGATATGGTCGATTTTCTGGTGCTTAAAGTTACCGCGGATTTCGAGCCCAAAATCAAGGAAGGGAATATCTCGGTCGAAAATATTCAAGACAGTGTCGAATCGGTTCTGATCAAAGCCGGCTATGATGAGATCGCCAAAGCATACATTCTGTATCGCCGTCAGCATGAAAAGATCCGTAATCTCAACACCACAATGGTCGACTATAAGACCATTGTGGACAATTATCTGAAAATCGCCGACTGGCGTGTAAAGGAAAACTCCACTGTGACCTATTCGGTCGGCGGTCTGATCCTTTCCAACTCCGGTGCTATCACTGCGAACTACTGGCTGTCCGAAGTGTACGATGATGAGATTGGCAATGCCCACCGCAACGCCGATATCCACATTCACGACCTGTCCATGCTGACCGGTTACTGCGCCGGCTGGTCGCTGAAACAACTGATCCAGGAAGGTCTGGGCGGTGTCCCGGGCAAGATCACCTCTTCACCGGCGGGTCACCTTTCCACGCTGTGCAATCAGATGGTCAACTTCCTCGGTATCATGCAGAATGAATGGGCGGGCGCGCAGGCGTTCTCCTCGTTCGATACCTATTTGGCACCGTTTGTCAAGGTCGATAACCTTTCCTATAAGGAAGTCAAACAGTGCATCCAGTCTTTCATCTACGGTGTCAATACACCGAGCCGTTGGGGCACCCAGTCGCCCTTCACCAATATCACGCTGGACTGGACCGTTCCGGCGGACCTTGCCGAATTGAACGCCATTGTCGGCGGCAAGGAAATGAATTTCAAGTATAAAGACTGTAAAAAAGAAATGGATATGGTCAATAAGGCGTTTATTGAAATCATGGTCGAAGGTGACGCCAACGGCCGCGGCTTCCAGTATCCGATCCCGACTTATTCCATCACCCGTGA
>JAZRWX010000095.1:0-2263 GCA_045599905.1 Acutalibacteraceae bacterium | reverse complement strand
TGCCACGGCAGGATTTTGGAAGAGCCGATGGGCAACGGCGGATTCGGTTATGATCCGCTGTTTATGACAGAGTACGGCTGTTTCGGGTTGTTGACACCCGAACAAAAAGATAAGGTCAGCCATCGTGGAAAAGCACTTGTGAAATTCAAAGAAGAATTACAAAAATATTTACAGGAGTAATCAAATGTTAAACAGCAGACAACGGGCACAACTGCGTGCCATGGCGAACGGTTATGAAACCATTTTCCAGATCGGAAAAGGCGGAATCGGGGAGCAGCTTATCAAACAGACGGCGGAAGCGCTGGAAGCGCGCGAACTGATCAAACTGCGCGTGTTGGAAACGGCCGATACCACGTCGCGTGAAGCGGCGGATGAAATTGCGGCGGCGGTTGACGCTGACGTTGTTCAGGTCATCGGTTCCCGTTTTATTCTGTATAAACCGGCAGCGGAAAAAGAAAACCGGAAAATCGTTCTGGTAAAATAAATGAGTGTGACCGTTATTTTCGGCGGAACTTTCAATCCGTTTCATATCGGGCATTATGCGATGCTTTCTGCGCTTTCCGAATTGCCGCAGGCGGATCGGATCCTTTTAATGCCGGACCGTCTGCCTCCGCATAAACAATGTGATTATCTTCCGCCGGATGCCGACCGCATTGAAATGTGCCGGCTGATCGCCGGGGATTTTAATAATACAGAACTATGCCTGATCGAGTTTGAACGTTCCGGGAAGAGTTATACGTTGGATACCGTTTGCCAGTTGCAGCAGCAGAACCCCGGCGTTCATTACGCCATGGCGATCGGCGGTGATATGCTGTCTTCGCTGGATACGTGGTATCATTGGGAAGAACTGATCAAAAAAATTGGATTTTTTGTTTTCAGGCGGGCAGATCTTTCCGATTTTGATGTGAGTGTGCAAAAAATGCGCTCGCTGGGTGCGGAAATCACCGTTATCGACCGTGAGATTCCGGCGATATCTTCAACGCTAATACGGGAAAAATTGCAAACAGGGGATGCTGACCGGTTTTTGCCCGAAAAGATTTCTGATTATATTAAAAAAAGGAATTTGTATATGCCGATTACCGTGCCGGATTATAAGGATTATAAAGATATATTGCAGACACGTTTAAGTGCAAAACGCTATCATCATTCACTTTGTGTTGCGGATGAGGCTCTGCGGTTAGCGCAGAAATACGGCGCTGATCCGCAAAAGGCGTATTTAGCGGGTCTGCTTCACGATATTACGAAGAATACGATCGAGTCCGAACACTTCAAATTGTTCAATACTTTTCAGGTATCACTTACGGAAATCGAACGTGGCTCTGAAAAATTATGGCATGCAATTTCCGGGGCGCTGTATATCCGGTATCTGTTGAATATAGATGATGACGAATTACTGGATGCCGTGCGTTATCACACGACGGCAAAGGAGAATATGTCTTTGCTTGCCAAAGTGCTTTATCTGGCGGATTTTACATCGGCGGACCGTGATTATGATGACGTTGATGTGATACGAAAACTGGTGGATATATCAATGGATGAAGCAATGGCGTATGCTTTACGCTATACGGTCATGGATTTGGCGGAACGTAATCTTGCCATCCATCCCGATACGCTTTCCGCCTATAATGAAATCATGCTCAAAAGGAGAATGACTGATGGAAAATAAAGAAATACTGACGATCGCCGCCAATGCTTTGGATAAGAAAAAAGCGTTGGAACTCAATGCGATCAAGATCGATGATCTGACCGTTCTGACGGAGTTCTTTTTGATCGCGACGGCTACCTCGTCCACGCACGTGCGTGCGCTTGCAGATGAAGTCGAAGCCAAACTGGAACAGGCCGGCGTTCGACCGCATCATATTGAGGGACGGGCCACCGGTTGGATCATTCTGGATTATGAGGGCGTGATCGTTCACGTTTTTAATCGCGAACAGCGTGCTTTCTATGATTTGGATAAAATGTGGGCTGACGGCATTGCCGTTGATCTCAATGAGATATTGACCGATAAGGAGGAAAAATAATGAACAAGTATGATTACAGTGCCATTGAAGCAAAATGGCAGAAGATCTGGGATGACAATAAGACCTTTGCCGCGAAAAATGATTACACACTGCCGAAGTTTTACGGTCTGGTCGAATTCCCGTATCCTTCCGGACAGGGACTTCACGTCGGGCATCCGCGTTCTTATACGGCGATCGATATCGTTTGCCGCAAAAAACGTTTACAGGGGTATAACGTCCTGTATCCGATGGGGTGGGACGCG
>JAZRWX010000094.1:0-3499 GCA_045599905.1 Acutalibacteraceae bacterium | reverse complement strand
GGCAAAAAAAGACAGCCGCACGAGAGCGGCTGCCCGAAATTGTAATGCGTTGCTAAACTTCTGTGCCCCTTTCAGGGGCTACGCCAGTATTCACCCCTTATAGGGGTGGTGCATACCACCAGTTCACTGGTGGTTATGATTATTCATTTTGGTGAATATGTACGCAAAAACCGCCTGAACGTTCCTGTTCAGGCGGTTTTTTTATGCGGTTTCCGTTTTCGGCTGTAATGATTCGGTTTGCGTCTGGCTTAGTTTTCGGTATTGCATCGGGCTGATGCCGTAATGCTGTTTGAAACATTTTGTAAAATAGCTTGCGCTGTTGAATCCGCATTTCTGGCTGATGATTTCGGTCGACAGATCCGTGGTCACCAGATATTTTTCGGAATCTTCAAGTTTCAGCGAGCAGATATAGTGAGTGGCCGAAACGCCCATTTTCTTTTTGAAAGCCCGGCTGAAATAAGAGGGTTCAAACGAAAACATTTTCGCCAGTTCCGCGATCGAGGAAATGTCCGCGTAGTATTTATTGATGTGGCGGACGGCCTTTGAAAAATTGTCGGCCGCGTAAATTTCCGTTTTTTTAACGGTGCTGTGACGCAGCGCCAGATGGGCGTATATTTCATACATGATCCCGAGAAACAAGGTGTTCTGATAGGCGCTTTTGATGTGATAGTGTTCGGAAATATGATGGAATAATTCGTCGATATAATCGTCCTGGAACGTTTGATTGATTTCGATATCATTTTCCGCAAAAGGCAGCAGTTCTTTATTCGTATCCAGGATCTGCTGGTGGTCACTTTCCCTGAATTGCACCATTTCATATTCAAGGTCATCACTTCGTGAAATGCCGGCGTGCGGCAGAGCGGAACGGATATAGCAAAAATCGTTTGCTTTCAGCAGTATTACTTCTTTATCAAAGGTGATTTCAAGGCAACCCGAAACGACATGTAATATTTCGGTCCTTTTGTGCCAGTGCGGCGGAAAAACCACAAGATTTTCATGTGCGTAAAACCGCTCATACAAGATAGCGTAATTGGCAATTCTGACATTTTCCAGTTTTTTGAATTCGGACATAATATTCCCTCCGCGAATGCACAAAATAATACAATTAAAAGTCAAAAAAGTTAAAAAATAATGTTTTGGATTAGTGTATCATATAAACAAAGGGAAGTCAATATGTTAATTTTGTTACAAAATGACCAAACCCCGATTTTTGATGTTACAGTGTGCCGTTTCAGCACCCGTCCGCTTCCTGTGCGAAAATCATCGCACGACTTGGTATAACGGTTTGCGGGCGGTTTTAACGTGAATGGCAAGATATATCATTTGATATTTCATTCACGCAAAAAACCGGCGCGCTTTTGCGCGGGTTTCCATTTTTGTGATAGTTTTTGCAATATCTATGCCGCTTTTTGCATTGAAAAAAAGCGTTGCTCTTGATAAAATAGTATTTGGATAAGTCCGACAAAATCCGTCAACATTTTTGTTCGGTTTTGTATGGCTTCATAGGTATAGCGGGTAACCTGTCCGACTTGCGTTTTGAAAAACGCAGGTTTGGCGGGCTATTTCGGCTATCTGCAAAAATCGGAAATAATTTGTCGTATTAAAACGGTCAAAACATTTTCAACATTCAGGAGGACGATTATGAAAAAAACAAAGTTTAGATTGGTGTGCGTGGCATTAGCTTTCGTGTTGCTGCTTGCCCAACTGTTTGCGGTACCGATGACGGTATTCGCGGACGATCCGGCTACGCCTCCGACCGAAAAGCCGGAGAACTATATCCGTGACGTGGAAGGCAATGTGAATTTCACCGGAGATTTTTCCGGCGGCAGATGTCTTGTCACCAAAAGGAACTTCCCGATGTTCAACTTGAAAAAGTACGATTACATCGAGTTCGATATTTATTTTTCCGGTACGAGCAGCGGCGCGATCCGTTTCTATTTCCTGGATGATAAATATAAGGATCAGAACGCCGGCCGCGGATTTTTCGATTTCTCGGTCGCCGCGGATAAATGGACGCACATCAAGGTCAAACCCAGTCAGTTCGACTGCGGTTACGATATGAACGGCAAACTGGAACGGACGTGCGGTACTTTGTTTGAACGCGGCGGCAACGGCAAGTCGAACGAACAGATCGTTGTTGCCAATATGTGTGTGACCGCAGACCGCATAGTCAGTCCGGATACCATGCCCGACCGTCTGCTTACCAACATCGGTGTCGATGTGGAACTGACCGCGGCGGAAGATCTGGGACCCGACGCCGGAACGGCAACGATCAAGGAAACCGATTTTACATACGGCGACTATTTGTTTGCCATTAAGTTTGTGAAACAAAACCAACTTTGCTTTATTGCAACGTGTTTTTACGTTCTGCCGATCGTCGGAATGGTTCTCACCAAAAACTGGACGGTCTATCTGGCATTGTATTTCCTGCACAGTTTGGGATCATACGCGTTTTCCATGGCGGTCCCGGTATTTGTGACCGAGATCGTGCCGTATGAAATCATGGGCGCGTATACCTCATGGCGCATGATGTTTACCACCGGCGGCACGGCGGTCGGAAGTCTTTTGAGCGGCTTCTTATTGTCGGTATGGGGCGTTCGTCCCATTTTGCTGTGGGCGTGCGCTTTGCAATTTCTTTCCGGTCTGGTTTACGGTGCCTACCCGCTGATCACCCGGAAAATCAAAAAAGTAAATGACCGCGCCGAAAAACAGTAAATTTGATTTTGACAAGCGGCGTCAGCCGGAACGCATACCCTGGGATCTGTTTGTAAATTTGGCGGTCGTTTTTTGGAACTGTCCGTGATCCCCGATACCACCGTAATGTAAAAATTCATTATTGATCGTTTTCATATAATAAGGAGGAGTTCGATGAAACCCACGAAAATTGATGTTGTTTCCAATACCCATTGGGACAGAGAGTTCAGATTCAGTTTTGAAAAGACACGGCATAATCTGCTGGTTATGCTGGACACCACGCTGGATATTCTGGAAAGTGATCCGGAATACCATTCGTTCACCATGGACGGGCATTCCATCATGATCGACGATTATCTTGAAATGCGTCCCGAACGTCGGGAACAGGTTGAAAAATTCGTACGGGAGGGGCGGCTGATCATCGGTCCGTATTATACCTTGCCCGAAGAATTCACCATTTCCCACGAATCGCTGATCCGGAACTTGATGTTCGGCCGAGAAACGGTCGAAAAATACGGCGGAAAATGTCCGAAAGTGGGTTATACACCGTCTTCCTGGGGTCAAACGGGACAGTATCCGCAGATCTTAAAGGATTTCGGCATTGATTATATGATGTTCTACCGCGGCATTTCGCATCACGAAGCGCCGGCGGAATATATTTGGCGCGCACCGGACGGAACGGAAATCCTGGCCAGCCGGTTTGCGTTATACTGCCGCTATAACTGGTATTATCAGGTTCACAGAAGCGTATCGAGAAACCGCGTCTGGTCCAAGGATTACAAGTGGGGCGAATTTGATGAAGCCC
>JAZRWX010000093.1:0-1398 GCA_045599905.1 Acutalibacteraceae bacterium | reverse complement strand
CGGGACACCGCGCGCGGGTCAAACAGGAATTTCTTGCCCACGGTTTCAATGACCATACGCCGCCGCACAAAATACTGGAACTGCTGTTGTTCTTCTGCCTGCCGCAGGGGGATACCAATCCGCTGGCGCATGAACTGATCGACCGTTACGGCTCGTTGGGCAAAGTACTGGACGCCCCGGTCGAAGAACTGATCACCTTTAAGGGACTGACCGAAAGCAACGTGGTACTGCTGAAACTGATCCTGCCCATTGCCCGTGAATACACCAATGAAATGAACCGGTTGACGACCTGCTTTTCCTCGATGGAGGATATCGGCAGGTTTTTACTGGGCAAATATTTCGGCATGACCGCCGAAACTTTCGGACTGCTGTATCTGAACGACAAGGGCAGTTATCTGGGCTTCGATTTTCTTGACAGCGGTGATTTGAATTCGGTCAACATTTCGACCCGTACCGTCATTGAAAAAGCGCTGAAAAGCCGGGCGACCTGCGTGGTCATGGTACACAATCATCCGGGCGGCGTGGCACTGCCGAGCGATGCCGACGCGGACGTTACCCGGCAGGTTTCCGTCACGTTGCGGCAGATCGGGGTCAATCTGATCGACCACATCATTATCGCGGGCGGCGATTACGTTTCCCTGCGGTTAAGTAAAAAATACAATCCCCTGTTCTTTACCGGTGAGTAAAGTATACTCTACCCCCCTGCACAAAGTCAAGCGAGAATATCAACGAAAAAGCCGAAAGCAATCCGCTTTCGGCTTTTGTTATGCCGTGGTGTAATACTCCACGGCTTTTTGCATAAATTCGGGGGTAACGTCAAAATATTCCGCCAGCGAATATATTTCGGTGTACCCCTGCCGCAGCGCCCTGCGGTACGCCGCCTTCGGCACCAGGTGCAGAATCGCCCAGCGGTCAGCGCGTTTTTCGTGCTTGCCGCGCACGTCCAGCGGCGCGTAGAGGTTATAAAAACTCATCGTTTCGCAATGCCCCAGTTCGTGCGCCAGGCAGACGCGTTCTTCCGCGCCCGAAAGGGACGGGTCCAGCGCGACGGCACACCTGCCGTCCGTCCAAACCGACACCGAACGGCAAGTCGGCAGACCGAAGCGGTCGACACGAACGGCGCTTTTTTCGGCGATATTATAAAGACTGTTTGTTTTCATTTTCACGCTCTTTCAGATACCGGGCATACCGTTTCAGTTCGTTCCACATTTCGTCGGTCACGTTGCCGTCCCCGCCGAACATACCGACCTTTAACGCCTGTTCATCCGGCACAGAAGATTCACCTCCGTACAAGAAATCCACGCTGACCCCGAAAAATTCCGCGATTTTCGACAGCGTATCCATAGACAGACTTTTCTTTCTGCCCATCTTAAAATCGGAAAGCGAGGCGCGCGGTAT
>JAZRWX010000092.1:0-4227 GCA_045599905.1 Acutalibacteraceae bacterium | reverse complement strand
TGGCGGTCGGTGCGGTTCTGGCCGGATTGATCGGCGGTGATCCGTCGGTTTCGGTATCCGGGGCGCGGGCGCTTTCGGTCGGGATCGGAATTCAGAATTTCCCCGAGGGCGCGATCGTTTCCATGCCGGTCGCCGCGTCGGGAAAAAGCCGGAAAACGGCCTGCGCGGTCGGAATTCTGTCCGGGGTGGTTGAACCGGTCGCCGGTTTTTTGACCGTCGTTCTGTCGGGCATCGCGGTCGCTGTTCTGCCGTATCTGCTCGGCTTTGCGGCAGGGGCGATGATCTATGTCGTCATTCGGGAACTGATTCCTGAATCCTGCGGGCGGTCTTTGGTTGGTTCGCTCTTTTTTGTAATCGGTTTTTCGATCATGATGATTTTGGACGTTGCGCTCGGTTGAGCGAATAATAATACGAGGTATACAATGGATATCAAAAAGGAACTTTCAAATTTGTACGAGCCGGATTTTGCCGCGTTTCAGCGCCGGCTGATCCCGAATATCGATCCCGAACGGATCCACGGTGTGCGTACGCCGTATGCGCGCGCGTTGGCGAAAAAACTGGTCAAAGATCCCGACTGTGAAACTTTTTTAAGCGATCTGCCGCATGGCAGTTTTGAAGAGGATCAGCTGCACGTTTTTGTGATCAACGCGACTCGTCCGTTTGAACTGTGTCTGGAACGTTTGGAGCGTTTTTTGCCCTATGTCAACAACTGGGCGACAAGCGATCAGATTTCACCCAACGTTTTCAAAAAGAGCCGGAACGGTTACTGCCGTCGGTCGAAAAATGGCTGTCAAGCGACCATACGTACAAGGTGCGTTACGGTGTGTCGGTGTATATGCAGTACTTCTGTGACGAGCGTTTTCGTCCCGAACAGCCCGAACGCGTGGCGAAGATCCGTTCGGACGAGTATTACGTCAATATGATGATCGCGTGGTATTTCGCAACGTTGCTGACCAAACGTTACGACGATGCGCTTCCGTTTATGAAGGGGACGCAGCTTGCGGAATGGACACGGTTGAAATCCATTCAAAAAGCGTTGGAAAGCTACCGTGTCACGCCGGAACAGAAAGAGGAATTACGTTTACTGAAAAAGAGGGAAAAACCATGAAAAATGTAAAAATTACCGTCATGCGTGTTGCGCGATATGACGATCTGATCGAACGGTATGAAAACCCGATTGAACATACCTGCTCCATGTCGGTGGGGCTGACTTTTCTGACCGACGGGTACGAGCGCCCGGACGGCTTCTGTGACAGCGCGTGGGAAAATCTTTCACCGTATGTTTTTGCTCTGGCGCACGGCGGCGGTGACTTCTTTGACGGATGGATGAAAAATCCGCGTTCGGCAATGATTTCCTGCAATGACGGATTCCGTCCGGTCAGCTTCCTGTTAGAGGCGCAGGAATAACAGAAAAACCGGGTTTTCTGTTGACACGGGGAAAGCACCGTGCTATAATATGAACGATATTTATTATCAGTGAATTTTTGAATGTTCACTGCTGAAAAGGGATGTTTTTAATGAAAATGAAAGCTGTGTTTATCGGTTTCGGTGGACGCGGTCAGGATTATTCCAACTACGTTTTTTCGCACGGAAATGAGTACGAGGTTTTCGCCGTTGCGGAACCGCGCCCGTTTTTGCAGAAACTGGCTGTGGAAAAGTACGGTTGTCCGAAAGAAAACATATACAGCGACTGGCCGGAATTGCTGGCACAGGGCGTGATCGGCGACGTGATCTATATCTGCACGCAGGATAACGACCACGTCCAACCCGCGATCGAAGCCATCAAGACCGGGTATAAATTTGTTATGGTCGAAAAACCGATCGATAAAGATTTGGAAAAGTGCAACGAACTGGTCCGGGTCGCGAATGAATACGGTGCGACCGTGCAGGTCTGCCACTCCCTGCGCTATGCCCGTTTCTACCGTAAACTGAAAGAATTGCTGGACGGCGGTGCTGTGGGTGATATCACCTGCATCAACCATATCGAAGCCGTTGGTGTTTTCCACATGGCACACAGTTTTGTGCGCGGCGACTGGGGTCGTGACGACAGCAGTCCCATGATCCTTGCAAAATGCTGTCACGATCTTGATCTGTTGCTGTGGCTTACCGGAAAGCATTGCAAATCCCTTTCATCGTTCGGCTCGCTGAAAAACTTTACGCCGGAAAATAAACCGGCCGGCGCTCCCGACCGTTGCATCAACGGTTGCCCTGTGGGGGATACCTGCCCGTTCAGCGCAATGAAGTATTTTGAGCCCAACAATATTTTCACCCGTCTGGCAGTCGACAAGGAGGGCTTTGACAACATAGAAGAAGCGATGCGTGTCGGTCGTTACGGCCGTTGCGTTTACAACTGCAACAATAACGTGGTAGACCATCAGACGGTCAACATCAACTTTGAAGACGGCATCACTGCAACACTGACCATGTGCGGTCTTTCCAATATAGACCGTGAAACGCATATTATGGGCTCTATGGGTGAAATTCGCGCCTACTTTGGAAAGAATATCATTGAAGTATACGATTATCGCACTAACAGCCTTGCCAACAACGTTACAACATATCAAATCGCGCACGAAGCAAGTGGTCACGGCGGTGCGGACGAACTGCTGGTCGCCGACTTCCTGCGTGTTGCCCGCGGTGAAAAGAAACCCGATACCGCTGTGGAAATCTCGGTCGAAAGCCATGCTATGGCCATTGCCGCTGAGGAATCCCGCAAAAACGGCGGAAAGGTAATTGAATTTTGATCAAACAAAAAAGGAAATTGATATTATGAAGAAAAAAGTAATTATCATCGGATCCAGCGTTTGCTACGGTGACGGCACGCCTAACCACGGATGGAGTGCGCTTTTGCAGCAACGCTTGGAAGCAGAGGGCTGTGAAGTATCAAACTGTGCAATTCCCGGTAACCGCTCGGCGGATATTCTGATGCGCCTGCAACGGGACGTTATTGACCATAAGCCGGATTATTGCGTTGTGGGACTTGGTTTGCCGAACGAGGGGTTTGCTTTGGCGGTGACTGCCGCAGAACAGTTGGAAACCCGCACGGTTTTTGAATATAACGTGAAATATATCGTGCGGATGCTTCACGAAAACGGTATTCGTGTTATTTTGGGCGGTCTTTACCCCAATAACAACTACACGCCGGAGCATTTGGTAGGCCTGGAACAAACCGAAGCGGATATGAAAACCTGGGGCGTTCCCGTGCTTTCTTGGTTGGATGCTCTTTCGGACGGACACGGCCACTATAAAGAGGGGCTCACTTATGACGGCGCCCATCCCACCAAGGACGGCTACCGTATGATGTACGAATGTATCCCACAGGGCATTCTCGAGCAGGCATTCCTGCCCGACGAAAAGTGAAATGATAAAACATCCCGACCGTTATAGCGGTCGGGATGTTTTTTGCAGATGCAGGTCAAAAAAATATAAACCGTCGTCGCACCATTCGATCGCGCGGCGCTCTATACCAAAACCTAATTTAACGGTGTTTTCATACGCCTTTATACAACCCCATATCCCGCCGAACAGACAACAACAGATCAGTAAGGTGACTGTGGCGGCACGTAAAAAGGCACGGATCGGCGAAACGTTCATTTATTGCGCCCCATTCAGCACGGAAATCAGCGCATCGGCGGCAAGAGCGGCTGAATAGGAAACCTCCTCCATAGAATTGACCTCGGTGCCGACCTCTAACAGAAGCGAACCGGTCGTCATATTTTCGTTATATAATCGGGACATCAGACTGATGGAACGAGCCAACCCCGGATACATACTTTCCAGTTTTTGCTGAAATCGTAATGCCAGTTTCAGGTTTTCGCGCCATTTCGGAAAACCGCTGATGCCGCCGGTTTCGCTGCCCATGACCAGCATGATCTGCGCGGCGTTTTTGCCGTTGATTTTCGCGATCGGTTTCACACGGGCGCCGTCCTCACCGGCAATAGCGTCCCGGTGAAGATCAATGACGATTTTAATGCTCGGGTACTTTTTCAGATTTTTCCGTATGGTTTCGGCGGCGCGTTCATAACTGCCGTTGTATGCCGGATAATCGTGAAGCGTCGTATCGTGTACGGTTTTAATGCCGGCGGCGTTCAGCCGGTCTGTTATAATGTTTCCGAGCGCCGTTACGTTATTCTTCTCATTCAGTGTGCGCGCCTGATCCGAAGCGGTATAATAATCTCTGGTTTCGGTCAGAAACGCTTCGGTGGTGTGGGTGTGGATGATCAACAC
>JAZRWX010000091.1:0-4490 GCA_045599905.1 Acutalibacteraceae bacterium | reverse complement strand
CGCCTGCCCGTTTCCGCCCGAATCGGCGGCACGGCAGGCGTGAACGGTAACGGAATCGTTTTTCGGGGTGACCAGCCTCACCTCTTCATTCCCACTGCCCGTGCGGATCAGCGTGGCGGTCGGTTCACACATTAACTGTGGCATTTTATGTCCTCCAAGAAAGAAGTTGTCATCGCCTTGACAAAAAAGATCGGGCAAGCGGTTTTTATACGGACCCGATCAGACGGGGCATATTTGCTGCGTTCCAAAGCATAGCGTTCGCTTTCCGTCAAGGCGCCTGACAAGTCTATTATAAAAAGCGTGATCCCGGTCGGTCAACGCGAAAAACCGCCATGTTTTACGATCGCGGTATCATCCGTGCTTCGGGATGAATTCCAAAATTTTCAAAAAACTCTTCCCAGAACGGTATTTTTCTGTTGCAATATTATTGATATAATTGAATTTACCGCACATTCAGAAATATAACAGTATTTTGCGAAAAGGATTTGACGGAATGGAATCTTTTGATATTTTTCACGTGATCGCGCTGTTGGGCGGTCTCGCATTGTTCCTGTACGGAATGCGGATCATGGGGACGGGCTGAAAAGCAGTTCGTCGGGCACGTTCAAAAAGGCAATGGAAAAGGTGACCAACAACCCGTTCATGGGCTTTCTGCTCGGAATGTCGGTCACTGCCAGTATTCAAAGTTCCACCGCGACCATCGTGCTGACTTCCGGACTGGTCGCCGCCGGGGTCATTTCGCTGCACCAGTCGATCGGTATCATCATCGGCGCCAACGTCGGCACCACCATCACGGGACAGATCATCCGTTTGCTGGACGTGAAGGAAGGGCAGACTTCGTGGCTGACCTTCTTTAATCCGACCACGCTGGCACCGCTGGCGGCGGTAATCGGGATCCTGCTGATCATGCTGTTCAAATTTCGTAATTCCGATATTATCGGAAACATTGCCATGGGCTTCGGTATTTTGTTTACGGGATTGCTGAACATGACGGCGGCGGTCGAGCCGCTTTCGCAGTCCGAAGCGCTGGGAAAACTGTTCATGGAGTTGGCGGACAAGCCGGTACTCGGTTTCCTGGCAGGCGGCGCGCCGCCTCATCCACGACGACCCCGAAGATCGTGAACCGGCGTACGAGGAACTGAATCTGCTGGACGAAGCGCTGTTCAATTCGCCCGATCTGGCGTTGGACAGTGCTCATACGGTCATTATGAAAATGGCGGAACTTTCGGGGAAGGCGGTCATTTCGGCGATGGACTGCATCGACGACTATGACGCGGAAACTGCAAAAAAACTTCGCAAAAACGAGAAAAACATCGACGTTCTGGCAGACCGTGTCAGCGATTATCTGGTGCGGCTTTCGCCCTACGTGACGTCGGTCGCCGGCAGTGATACGCTGAATTATTATTTCAAGTGCGTTTCGGAATTCGAGCGGATCGGGGATCTGGCGATCAATTTGTCCGAAAACGCGGAAAATCTGGAATAAAAGAATCTGCATTTCAACATGGTCGCGCATGCCGAACTGACCGTTGTCCGCGCGATTCTGGAACAGATCATTACCTGTACGCAGTCTACTTTCCGGAACCGCAGCGTGGAGGAAGCGGCACATATCGAGCCGATCGAGGAAGTCGAGGACGATATGGTCGAAAAACTGCGCACGCATCACCTGCGCCGTCTGCGCAGCGGGGTCTGCAATATTGACGCCGGCTGTGTTTTCCTGGATATCCTGGTCAACGTCGAACGTATTTCCGACCAGTGTTCCAACGTGGGTGTGCATACCGTTTCGTTTATTGACATCGGCACTTCTGAAATGGAACACGCCTACGTTTCCAAACTGCACCACGGCGCAAGCGAGGCGTTCAACCGTGAATACGAAGACCTGCGGACCCGTTATTTTGAACGGCTTTCCGCTTTGGAAGCAGATCCCGATCTGCAAATCGCCATGAAGATCTGACCGTTCTCGTTCCGCCCTGCCCGAAAATCGGGCAGGGCGTTTTTGTTGCGCCGGGGCAATAAAAGGATTGCAACCGGCACGGATTTGTGATATGATTATCATGTATATTTATGCGAAAACGGAGGAGATATCATGGTCGAAGAAAAAATGCTGGCTTTGGGCAAAAAAAGTTCGGTCATTCGTGAAATTTTTGAATACGGCAGACGCCGTAAAGCGGAGATCGGCGCGGAAAACGTGTTTGATTACAGTTTGGGCAATCCCAGTATCCCGACACCGCAGGCGGTCACCGACACCATTCTGGAACTGGTCGGTAATACCGAACCGGTGGCACTGCACGGGTATACGTCCGGCCCCGGTGACATGGGCACGCGTCAGGCGATCGCCCGTCATATCACCGAAAAATTCGGGGTGGAAGCCGCGCCTGAACGCATCTATATGACCTGCGGCGCCGCGGCATCGCTGACGGTATCCCTGCACGCGATCGTCAACGCGGGGGAGGAGGTCGTCGTACTGGCGCCGTTCTTCCCGGAATACCGTGTTTTCGCCGAAAAGGCGGGGGCAAAGGTCGTGGTCGTTCCCTGCCGGGAAACGGATTTCCAGATCGATTTTGCCAAACTGGAATCGGCGATTACCGCGAAAACCAAGGCGATCATCGTCAATTCCCCCAACAATCCGACCGGCGTGGTGCTTTCCGAAGGTACGGTCATGGAACTGGCGGCGCTGTTAAATGCAAAACAGGAAGAGTACGGTCACGAGATCTTCCTGATCGCGGACGAGCCGTACCGTGAACTGGCGTACGACGCGGAGGTGCCGTACCTGCCTTGCTATTACGCGAATACGCTGGTCTGCTATTCGTACAGTAAATCGCTTTCCCTGCCGGGCGAGCGTATCGGTTATATCTTCGTCGCGCCCGGTGTGGCGGACGGGGATAACGTTTTCGCCGCCGTCTGCGGTGCGGGACGCGCGCTGGGCTTTGTCTGCGCGCCGAGTCTGCTTCAATATGTGGTCGCGAAATGTGTGGATGTTCCTTCGGATATCGAGGCGTACCGCAAAAACCGCGATCTGCTGTACGGGGCCTTGTGTGAAGACGGCTTTACGGTCATCAAGCCGGACGGGGCGTTCTATCTGTTCATGAAATCGCCCGAGCCGGACGCCAACGCGTTTTGCGAACGCGCGAAGAAATACGAACTGCTGTTAGTGCCGAGTGATGATTTCGGCTTTACCGGGTATGTTCGCCTTTCGTACTGTGTCAGCGAAGATACCATTCGCCGTTCTCTGCCGGCGTTCCGCCGTTTGAGTGAGGAATATTTCAAATGAAAATACTGGTACTGAACGGCCCGAATCTCAATTTACTGGGACTGCGTGAGCCGGAGATCTACGGCAAAGGCACCTATGAAGACCTTTGTCACCGGATCGAAGAACATTGTAAAAAACGCAGCGTGGAAGTGTCGTTTCTGCAATCCAACCACGAGGGCGTGCTGATCGACGCGATCCAGGACGCGCGCGGCACGGCGGATGGCATCGTTTTCAATCCTGCCGCCTATACGCATACGTCGGTCGCGCTGGGTGACGCGCTGAAAGCCGTCTGTATCCCGACGGTCGAGGTGCATATCAGCGACATGACCAAACGGGAAGAGTTCCGTCAGGTCAGTTACGTCCGTCCGGCGTGCGTTGCCACCGTGATGGGGCTGGGGTTTGACGGCTATCTGAAAGCCGTGGATATTCTGATCGGAAAAGGCGAAGCAAATGAAACAAAATGAGTTTTGGACAGGGGTGCGTGCCGGATTGCCGGTAGGTATCGGCTATTTTGCCGTCAGTTTCGGGTTCGGCGCGCTTGCCGTGACGCCGAAATACGGTCTTTCGGCGTGGTCGGCGGCATTGATCAGTTTGACCAACGTCACCAGCGCCGGGCAGTTTGCCGCGCTGGAAATCTGGACGGCGCCTTTTTCTCTGCTGACGCTGTGGCTGCTGTTTGTTTCACAGTTGATCATCAACAGCCGGTACGCGCTGATGAGTCTTGCGCTGACCCAGAAATTAGGGCCGTCGTTCGGTCTGCCGCAGCGGCTGATCATCGCGTTTTACAACACCGATGAAATTTTCGCCATTGCCATGTCACGTACCGAACCGCTAACAGTTCCGTTTATGTACGGGCTGGGTGTGACTCCCATCATCGGCTGGACGCTGGGCACGCTGGCAGGCGGTCTGGCAAGCGGATTACTGCCGGCGGTCGTGCAGACGGCGCTGGGTGTGGCGCTGTACGGAATGTTTGTCGCCATTGTGGTGCCGCAGGCGGTCGCCGAGCGGTCAAAACTGGCGGCGGCACTGTTGGGGATCGCGTTCAGCAGTCTGTTCCGGTTCGTGCCGTTTTTATATCAGAACGTATCGTCGGGTCTGTCGATCATCATCTGCACGGTACTGGCGGCGGGGATTTGCGCCGTCTGTTTCCCGGTCGATGACGATCCTGCCGCGGCAAAGGAAACGGAGGGTGAAGTATGACCCGGAACCTGTGTATTTTCATTCTGGTCATGGCGGTCACGAC
>JAZRWX010000090.1:0-2894 GCA_045599905.1 Acutalibacteraceae bacterium | reverse complement strand
GTTCCGGAATCTTCCGTACCATCAGCAGTCCCGGTTTCTTCGCCGCCGTCCCAGACAACGCTGGTCGTTTCTTTTCTTTTGCAGGCCGCCATACTGAACAGTAAAGCCAAAACTAACAAAATACTTAAAACACTCTTAATTTTTTTCATTTTGTTTTCCTCCTTTTTTAATTCGATATATGATTGATAAAATGAAAATCGCCAATGCAATCAAAATAAAGATCAGCATATAGATATGAGCGGCAAATGTATCATAAATATCCCAAAACCACTGCATAGGATCTTCTACACGGGTCACAAGCCATTTTCCGCGTTTTGATGTATCCTGAACGTTTTCCGGCTTTTGGTTTTGATTTTCGGTATCTTCATCCGGTGTTATATCTTCGACATTAATATCAAAGCCGGGATCCTCGATAATAAAACCGTTGTCTCCGGTATTTTCGCCCGTTGATATATCTTCGACATCACTATCCGAGGCGGGATCTTCGATAATCAACTCATTTTCTTCAGTGGGGTATTCATCGCTCTTTTCATCATCTGTATTCGATGATTCGCCGCCGGATGATTTCTGTCCGATATATGCAATCTTCGGCACATTTTCCGGTTGACCGAAATCTACAAATACGAACATTTCATCTAAATCATCAGTAGCATAGTAATAATAATTCCCCTCTTTTTCAACCCCTCTGAGGATATACGGCACCCCGTTTCGGACTTCCGCTAAATATCCGCCGTTTTTCGGGATCGGAAAGCGATATCGTATAGTCTGCCCCACCAAAACCGAATCAGAAACCTTTTTCCCTTTTTTATCGCAAAACTCAATGTTAAATGCGTCGCCAACCGTTTTGAATCCGTTTTCAGCAAGCGCATTTTTAAAGATTGAACTATTTTGCTCCGGCAAACTCCTGATCTTCAGTTGACGTACGCCTTTTGCCGCAAAATTGAACTTCTCATCCGGATTATCAAAAGTAAATTCCGCAGAATACTGTTTGCTGCCATCATACACCGTCGTATCCGGAAGATGTTCTTCGGCAACAATGTTACCAAACAATTCCAGCTCCGATATACGAATCATGCCCCAGCCCTGTACTTTGGAATTAGTCGGGCGTGTAAAAACGATTGCCAGATACCTTGCACGCGGCTTATTGAAAGTTGCAGTATATCGATAAAACTGCATATCGTTTTCGGGATAAAACGCACCGTCTACATCACGTTCAGCGCCATTAGTTGTCTGAATCAGACTTTCCGTTTTGAACAAATCGGCATATTTTTCGGAAGCATACAAATCTATTCCGCCGACTGAATAATAAAAATTATTCTCAATATATCGGAAGAGATTCAGTTCCGCCGTCGCTTCCAAATAATAAATAACAACCAATGCTCCGTACTGCGACGCAGGATAACCTCCGGTATTCGGAAATTGGTAAAAAGTCGACGTCTTCAATCCGTCAGTCAAATACTCGTCCGACTTATCGGGGAAAAAGGTACCGAGACTTTTTTCATACGCTCCATATTTAGCGCGGTATGATTTTATCGGTTTACTTCCCAAAATAAGATTCTTTCCGATATCGACCTTTTCCTGACTGCCGAAAATCATCAGTTCACTAATAGAAACCGTGCCGTAATTTGCAACGCCGGTACGTGCGGTACGGGTCACCACAAATCCAACAAAGCGACCTTGAACCCCGGCGCCAAAATCCAACATACATTCATCTGACAAATCATACGCCGGGTCAAAAATCGACCCGTTCAACAGATTATCTCCGCCGCTGGAATAAACACGATGATCTGTATCAGAAAACAAACTTTCAGAATCATCAGACACATATACATCAATTCCGCCGATGCTGCTGTCAAGATAAATTTTCTCGATCGTGGCAGCGTGTTCTAAATCAAAGATAAAGACCAAATACTGATCTTTTGCTGACGGTGTGGCTGCCGTATTATACTGTGTCCAAGAAGTTGATGTGGAAAAATCACCATCGGTCAAATACGAAACCGTATTTTGAGTCATGGTCGGGTCGCCGACAATTGTCCCCGTACCGACAATCGGATAGTCACGTTTTGCCAAATACAGGGCGTTAACCAATTTCCCCTGAACTAAACTCGGACCGTAATCCGGTGCCTTATACGGCGTTCCGTAAACTTCCAGTTCTTTGATTGTGTAATTCGGCCCGTCAAACACGAAAGCAATATATGAACCGCGCTTTTCGAAATCTTCATTATCAAAAATTACCGTATCCGAAATATTTTTTTCATTCAGGACACAGCCGTTTGAAAAAGCAGCACTCAAACTTCGTCCGACATAAACAGATAACGATTTTGCTTTGTTTTCGCTGACAATTTTAAAGCCGTTAATCATGTAGTCTTTGACTTTATAAACAAGGATCAATCGCTCGCCCGAAATCTCCGGACGCATATACATCCCAAGATCCTCGTCTCCGTCCACCAATTTTGCTGTATACTGATCCCAAAAAGAATGCGTCGTTTCAAAATCTTCCTGATAGCCGTAGTGGTGGTCGGAACTGCCACTTCCGTAAAATTGCTGATGCCAACTGAATGAAGTGGAATTCGCAGCAGCAGTAATATAACGTACGGGCGAAGCCCCACCGATGATGCTATCCCCTTTATCGGGACGAACATATTTTTCTCCGTAAAACGCCAATTCATTTATTTCAATATTCGGTGTATCAAAAACAACAGCCAAATACTGAACCTTGACGGTTTCGAAAAATTCATTGATCTCGGTGACTTCATCGTTGATTGTATAAAACAACGGTGTTGAAGTGAAGAGACCGGAAAGCCGTTGTGAAGCGTAAACCGTAAAGGTCTTTTTTCCGGAACCGAATTTCATCGAAAGGTCGCTGATTTTGTACAAATCATCAAATTTATACA
>JAZRWX010000089.1:0-8034 GCA_045599905.1 Acutalibacteraceae bacterium | reverse complement strand
ACCATTACCATTATACAAGAGGTTCTTCTTTTATTTAAGTCTTTTCGGGCTTGCATCAAGCTCGCCCGTTTTATTGTAGCTTCGCTCGTTTTTCTTCCCCCAGTAGAACTGGGGGTTTATTTCCGCGCCTTAAGGCACCAATCACATGAAAAAACAGCGGAGTTTTCTCCGCTGTTTTTTATTCATCCGGTTTCAATTCTTCGGTCACGATCGTGACGCTGTCCGCTTCGACACGGGCAAAACCTTCGGCGGCAATGCCGCTCCAAACCGTTTCCCCTTTCAAAAATGCTTCGATCCTGCCGTTGTCCAAAGCAAGGATCGCCGCTGCGTGGCCGCAACGGATGCCGTACGATCCGCCGCCGTTTTTGTTCCGGCCGTCCGGAACCGTCACGTGAAGCGAATCGCAGGTAAAATTATTTTCTTCACAGTCGGGGGTGATCACCGTTACGTTCAGCAACCGTGCCGACTCACTGTTTTGATTTTGCATAAACGTCCTCTATCGTTCCGCACATCATAAAGTGCTGTTCGGCGATCGTGTCACATTCGCCGCCTAAAATCCGTTCCATTCCGTCCAGCGTTCTGTCCACCGGAACGTATGCACCCTTCATACCGGTAAAGGCCTCGGCAACATGGAACGGCTGACTCATGAAACGCTGCACCTTCCGGGCTCGTTTGACCGTGATCTTATCCTCCGGCGACAGCTCATCCATACCGAGAATGGCGATGATATCCTGCAATTCCTGATACCGCTGCAAAATGCGCTGGGTTTCCCTGGCGATCTTACAGTGCCGCTCGCCCACCAGATCGGGTTGCAGCATTTTAGAGGTGGATTCCAGCGGATCGACCGCCGGATAAATGCCCAGTTCCACAATTTTACGGGAAAGAACGGTCGTGGCGTCCAGATGGGCAAAAGTCGTGGCGGGCGCCGGGTCGGTCAGATCGTCCGCAGGGACGTAGACCGCCTGCACCGAGGTGATCGAGCCGTTGACGGTCGAAACGATACGTTCCTGCAATTTACCCATTTCGGAAGCCAGCGTCGGCTGATAACCGACCGCGGACGGCATTCTGCCGAGTAGTGCCGATACTTCCGATCCGGCCTGCGTGAAACGGAAAATATTATCCACGAAAAACAGCACGTCTTTATGGGCGGTCTCGCGGAAATATTCCGCCATGGTCAGCCCGACCAGCGGCACACGCAGACGCGCGCCGGCCGTTTCGTTCATCTGACCGAAAACGAGCGCGGTTTTATTCAGAACGCCCGATTCCTTCATTTCGTTATATAAATCGTTCCCTTCACGCGACCGTTCACCGACACCGGCAAAAACCGAATAACCGTCGTGTTCAAAGGCAATATTGCGGATCAGTTCCATGATCAGCACGGTTTTGCCGACACCGGCGCCGCCGAACAGACCGATTTTTCCGCCGCGCATATAAGGGGTCATCAGATCAATGACCTTGATCCCGGTTTCCAGAATTTCATTTCCGGCGACAATGTCCGAAAACGCGGGCGCCGGATGGTGGATCGGCCAGGCGGTCTCACTTTTCAGCGGTTCGCCCTTATCAATGGGCGCACCGATCACGTTGACCATTCTGCCCAGCGTTTCCTGCCCGACACCGACCGTGATGGGCGCGTGGGTATCCACCGCTTCCAGTCCGCGGGAAATACCGTCGGTCGGATTCATGGAAATGCACCGAACCAGCCCGTTACCGAGATGTTGTAATACTTCAAGCGTAAAAGTTTTTCCGTTATTTTCGATTTTCAGAGCGTGAAAAATATCCGGCAGGTTGACCCCCTCGCCGAACTGTACGTCAACGACCGGTCCCGTAATGCGCTGGACCGTGCCGACCGTGTTTTCAGTCATTTTCCCCATCTCCTTTGTTTCCGCGTTCGGCGGAGGTTTCTATAACGTCCGCCGTAACTTCGCTCTGGCGTTTCCGCTGGATCTGCAATTCCAGCATTTCACCGTACTGCGTGGCGGTATCGTAGGCGGAACGCATGGTTATCAGCGTTGCCGCCTGCGCGCCGACGGCCGATTCCAAGATCATGCCGTACATCAGCGCGCGGAATCCTTTGGCGCCGATCTGTGCCAGAACCGTTTCCCGATCCGGCACCCACAGCGCGCTTTCGGTCCATTCGGGATTGCCGTTCAGCGCCAGTGTGACCGCCGTCGGAGTCTGCGTCATGGTATTGATATATTTCGGATAAATGACCCGGACACACGTTTCCGGGTCTTCCTGCGCCAGCGCCGATAACAGATCGAACAGTTCCCGGCATTCCGAAAACTGCGGAATATCGTTCCAGATGAAACACCGCTCCGGCTCGTATTGGCACTCATTCAGCAGACGGACGGTCTGCTCTCCGCAGGCGATCAGTCTGACCGGGCGGGTCTGCGCTGCGATATCCTCAACGGCAAAGTTCACCAGTTCTGAATTAAAAACGCCGCAAAATCCGCGGTTTGACGCGATCACGATCACGTATAACGGTTTGGTTTCATTCGCCGTTTCCACCGAGTCCGCCGTGTTTTCATAAAAGAACCGGTACTGTTCCGCATAGCGCGAATAGGTTTTCTGCAAGGCGTTCAACCGGGAAAGTTTCGCCATGGAAACAGTTTTCATGGCCTTGGAAAGTTTTTCGGTCGCACGAATGCCTTTCAGTTTTTTCTTCAAAGTCGGAATTCCGGACATTTTAATACCTCTCGGCGACCGATGCCACAGCTGTCCGGATCTGCTGCGCATATTCGTCGGTCAGTTTGGCGCCGGTTTTCAGAACATCCACCAAATCCGGATGATCCTGTTCAAAGGATTCATATAATCCGTTTTCAAACGCCGCCATTTCACTTAACGCGATATCCGCCGCCATGCCGGTGGTGACCGCGTACAGCAGCAGTGCCTGTTTCCAGTCCGCCAGCGGTTCAAAACGGTTTTGTTTCAGAATTTCGGTCAGGCGCATTCCCTCATCCAGCGTCTGACGGGTCGCGTCGTCCACTTCGGTGCCGAACTGGGTAAATTCCGCCAGTTCACGGTACTGCGCCAGTTTGGTACGCAAACTTGCGGAAACCTGCTTCATCAGTTTGGTCTGGGCAGAGCCGCCGACACGGGAAACCGAAAGTCCCACGTTTACGGCAGGGCGCTGACCTTCGTGGAAAAGACCGCTTTCCAGGAAAATCTGACCGTCGGTGATCGAGATCACGTTGGTCGGAATATAGGACGAAATATCCCCTGCCTGCGTTTCGACGATCGGCAGAGCGGTCAACGAACCACCGCCGAGTTCATCCGACAGATGCGCCGAACGTTCCAGCAAACGGGAATGCAGATAGAAAATATCGCCGGGATAGGCCTCACGCCCGGACGGACGCTGTAACAGAAGGGATAATTCGCGATATGCCACAGCGTGTTTGGAAAGGTCGTCATAAATAATCAGCACGTCTTTTCCGGCGTACATGAAGTATTCCCCGATCGCCGTACCGGCAAACGGAGCAATATACTGCATTGCCGCCGATTCCGAAGCGGTCGCGGCAACGATAACGGTGTAATCCATTGCGCCGTAGCGGGTCAGTTTTTCACGGAAATCCGCGATACTGGTTTCTTTCTGACCGATTCCGACGTAAATACAGATAACGTCCTTGCCTTTCTGATTCAGAATGGTATCCAGCACGATGGCGGTTTTACCGGTCTGACGGTCGCCGATCAGCAATTCGCGCTGACCTTTCCCGATCGGTACCATGGAATCAATGGCTTTCAAGCCCGTATGCAAAGGCGATTTGACCGGTGCGCGATCCAGAATGGCGGGCGCCGGAAATTCGATCGGACGGGCGTCGGTACAGTTCATGTGCCCCTTCTGATCGATGGGATTGCCGATCGCGTCAACGACACGGCCCAGAATTTCATTGCCGACCTTCACCGAAGCGATCCTGCCGACACGGCGCACGGGACTGCCGCTTTCGATATGTTCGTACTGACCGAAAATGACACAGCCGATGCGGTTATGCTGAATATCCAGCACCATACCGCGTTCACCGCATTCAAACTCGACGACCTCGCCGTACATGATATCGGCAAGACCGTCCATCCAGCAGATACCGTCCGAAACCGAAATAACACGGCCGCGCTGATATACGTGGATGGATTCATAAGAACCGGCAATGCTTTCATGAAACTGTTCCATGATCGAATCGACCGTTTCGTCCCCGATGATCGGATTGGTCTCGATGCGCTTTTTAAAATGGTAGATTTCATTTTCCACCGTGCCGTCATATACGGTATCCCCGATACGCAGACGCAGTCCGGCGATCAGTCCGGGTTCTTCAAGTACCCAGAGCGACGTTTTCCCGTTGACCTGACTGAGCAGTTCGGTCGTTGCCTCGTCCACCTGTTGTACCAGTTCCTGCGGCAGGGAGGCTGCCGAAGTCAGCGTTACATACAAAACGTCGTGGGTATGCAGATAAGACATATCGCCCGGGGTCAACGTGATTTCCTGCAAAATACGCTCGATCAGACGCGCATTGCGTTCGTTCTCTTTTTCGGCGGTGTTGTCCGCCGCAAAACGTGCGCGCACCTGCGCCTCGAATTCTTCCAGCGCACAGCGCCGCACATGATCCAGCTTACTGCGCTGCAATTCCTGACATTCCAGTTCCTGGAATCGCAATACCTTATTGATTTGTTGTTCGGAAGCCGCCCGTGCCGATTCCACCGCGCTGCGATCGATCGGCGGCAGCGGTTCTTCGGGCAGTTCTTCCGGCACTTCGGGTCCTCTTTCAGCTTCGTCCAGTGCCTTTGCGATATTCTCACGGCGCGACCGGAACAGCGAAACGATGATCTTCCGGCCAAAGAGCAGAACGATTCCGGCCAGAATGGCGAAGTTGATAAGGTAGTATAATATTTTCATAGATCTGTCATTTCCGGAAAAGCCGATTTCGGCAGCCATTTTCCGGCAGCGTTTTCCCTCCAGACATATAGAATCCGCTTTGTGTTGACGGTTGGCAAACGGCTGACGGGTTTACCGTCTTACAACGTTCGCCGATTTTGCCGCTTTGGCCTTTTTCTCACTGTGGTCCAGTCCGGCAGCCGCCGGATCGACCGTGTAATATTTGGAAAAAAACGCGTCGGCCACCGCATTCATCGCGCGGGTCGTTTCCGCCGTTTCCACGGCATACTCCTCCTGCATTCTGTCACGGAAACGGTCGACTGTTTCGATTCGTTTCTTTCGCGCTTCATCCAGTTGTATTTTGCCTTCCGCGGTAACTTTTTCCGTTTCGGACTGAACACTCTGCTGATTGTATTCGATCTGCTTTTCACGTTCTTCCGCGGCTTCCTGCAAGGCCTGCTCACGCAGACGCGCGGCTTCGGCAGATGCCGCTTTGACGTCCGCGATCTTCTTTTCACGGCGGGCGATCAGCGCCAGTACGGGATCAAACAACAGATATTTCAACACAAAATACAAAACGCCAAAACAAATCATTGTCCACAGGACAATAGAGATTTGTACGTTCATACGCTCACCTTAAATCTTAAATCTTGGCGATCAACATAAACGCGATCAGCAAACCGTAAATGGTCAGCGCTTCCATCATTGCCAGCGAAATGATCAGTGTAGAACGGATATCCTTGGCGGCATCCGGCTGACGGGCGATGCTTTCCATGGCGGCTTTCGCGGTCAGACCCTGACCGAGTGCCGGAACGATGGTACTGACGGCGATTGCGAGCGCCGCGGCGATTGCGATTAATCCACTTTGATTCATTGTTTATTTCTCCTTTTTTCTTTTTTGGTTTTTATTTCTTCTTCCTCGGTTTCCGTTACCTCGTCAAGGTAAATGGAAACCAGAGTGGTAAATACGATGGCCTGCAACGCACAGAACAGCAGCGACAGTGCCATCATAATGACCGGCGCGCCGATCGGCAGCAGTTCATACAGTTGTTCGGTGACGGTTTCTTCCCCGAACACGTTACCGAACAGACGCAGTGCCAGCGAAGCCGGCTTGATAAATTCATCCAGTATCAGCAGCGGCAGCATGAAGAAAACCGGGCTGACGAACCGTTTGAAATAATGTTTGACGCCGCAGCGCAGACCGGCGATCTGTAAAAACAGAAATGCCAGTATGCCCAGCCCCAGCGTTACCGAAAGGGAGGACGTCGGCGCTTTGACGTAATCGGTCAGCCCGACACCCGGGATCAGACCTGAATAGTTGCCGAAAATAATAAACACGAACAGGGATGCCAAAAACGTGAAATACTTGCGTGATTTTTCTTTTCCGAGGGCGTCTTCAAAAAAATGAGCAAGATATTCCACACCGGTTTCGACCATATTCTGAAACTTGCCGGGACGTTCTTTCAGCCGCAGGCGAACGATCAGACAGATCACGGTGATGACCGCCAGCAGGATCCACATCGCGATCACTTCCCCGGTCACGTCAAGAAACCCAAACAGCGGAATGATGACCTTGGACTTTTCACCCATCTTTTTTCGCCTCCTTTTTATTATGCTCGGCGGCAGTTTTCAACAGACGCGGGGTAAAATACAGCAAAGGCAGTGTCACACCCAAAGCGCCGCCGATCAAAAGCATAAAGGGGTTGTACGCGGTTTTCTGCCCGATGACGTACAGGATCACCAGATACGCCACGCAGATCAACTGGCGAAGCAGAAAAGAAGCACTCATACCGTTCGTCCCCTTTTTCATAAAAAACCGGGCGATCAGATCATTCACGAACGCCAGACCGACCCCGATCACAAACGCGATGACCGCAACGATCCAGTCGATGACAATCCCCTCCTTTTCATAAAATCTATTTAGGATATCATTATACCACTATTTTTTGTTTTATCAATTCTTTTTTATAAATGTAACAAAATTTTAATCCGTCGGATTTCGGTCGATCGCACCGTCCCGTCTGCCGGTCAGATACACCGCGAACAGCGCGGCGATCAACAGAATATGTACCATGACCACCGCATAGGGAATGACGCCGGAAAGCGCCTGGATCACCAGCGGCAATACCACAAACACCGGCAGCCGTTTGGCATCGGCAGGGGTCTGCGGATGGCGGATCAAGGCAATCATGATACGCACGAACTGCAAAACCGCGAAAAAGACGAACACAAGGATCTCGTTGAACGGCAGAAAAAACATCCCCGAAACGGTAAACAAATACAGCGCGATCTCGGTGATCCATACCGCCCGGTACTCCTGCCGTTTTTGCCCGGTGATATATGTCGTCATCAGTTGTCCGAACCGGCGGATCGATTCAAACAGAAATACATATAATATTATCCATACGGCCGTCCATACCGCCTGCGGCATTGCGAACACATGGACCGCCGTGCCTAAAACGGCGGAAACCGAAATCAGAAAAAACAGTGCCGCCCATTTTCCGCCGGCTTTCCGGCGCGTCAGCAGGATCCCGAACAGGCCGGCCGCCAGTGCCAGCGGAATATCGGTCAGTCCTTTTAACATTTCCGGCAGATCATTCATTGCGATCATCCTTTCCTTGATTGGTTTCATTATACAACAAAACGCGCCGAAAATCCATACCGCGTTTAAAACGCCGCCCTGACTTTTCGGCACGGTGCGACTTCTGTATGCGCTGCGACGGTATTTTACTTTTCCGAAGCCCCCAAAAAAGAAAAAGCAGGTCAAAAAACCTGCTTATGGTGCGAGTGTTCATAAGGGATTTGATTCCTGCTCCGAATACACATATTTCTGCTTACTATCCTGTGCGGGGATTGCCTTGAGCATAACCCGTTGTTAAGTCTCCAACCACAAGTTCTTTCATTATACTATTTTGATCTTTCCGTTATTTCTTAATAATTATGTTATAAATTCATAAACATATTTACTATTCAAAGCACAAATCTCAACCATTTATTAACTTCGGATATCCAAGAATGGGCAAGTTTTGTTTTTTCCTCTAAAAAATCACAGGATAAATCGTCAACCGTTGAAAGCCCGTGCCAGCCATAGGGATAAAGATGCAGTTCATAGAGTATTTTATTATCAGACAACGCTTTAGCATATACCAAACTGTTATATACAGGAACAC
>JAZRWX010000088.1:0-2318 GCA_045599905.1 Acutalibacteraceae bacterium | reverse complement strand
AGCGTCAGCGTCTCTCCGGGCTCCAGACAGGTGCTCTCCATGCTGGCGGACTGCGGGGCGCTGACTCCGATCCTCGCCAGCGGCGCCAGAGTGCTGGAATGCGGCTGCGGCCCCTGCATCGGCATGGGCTTTTCGCCGAATTCCGGCGGCGTTTCGCTGCGCACGGTCAACCGCAACTTTGAAGGCCGGAGCGGCACGAAGGACGCACAGGTGTTCCTGGTGTCTCCAGAAACCGCGGTAGCCAGCGCGATCGCGGGTGTGATCACCGATCCGACGACCCTGGGAGAAATGCCAAAGATCACCCTTCCGGAAAATTATAAAGTCAACGATTCCGCGGTCCTCCTTCCCTTACCGGAAGAGGAAGCGAAAGATGCGGAAGTCCTGCGCGGACCGAACATCAAACCGTTCCCGGAACAGCATCCGCAGACCGATTCGCTGACCGCTGAATTGGTGCTGAAAGTCGGCGATAACATTACGACCGATCATATTATGCCGGCAGGCGCAAAGATTCTGCCGTATCGGTCAAATATTCCACATCTGTCGCAGTTTTGCTTCGGGGTGTGTGATCAGACCTTCCCAGAACGTGCAAAGGCACTGGGACAGAGTATTGTCGTCGGCGGAAGTAACTACGGGCAGGGTTCCTCCCGGGAACACGCCGCGTTGGTACCGATGTACCTCGGCGTCCGTGTTGTGATTGCCAAAAGTTTTGCGCGTATTCACGTGGCAAACCTGATCAATGTCGGCATTATGCCGCTGACCTTTGAAAACGCGGATGATTATGATCTGCTTACGCAGGGGGACCGTTTGTCGTTGGACAATGTTTTTGCCGGAATGGAAAGTGGTAAAATGATACTGACCGACGAAACGACGGGTAAAAAAATCCCGTTGTGCTGTAATTTCACTGATCGTCAAAAACAAATCTTAAAGGCGGGCGGATTGCTTGCTTTCACAAAAATGAATTAAAGGAGTCATCATCATGGAAGAACAAAAACAAATCGACCTCGCTGTGGAGCAGTTCCGCACCCTGCTTTTGGAACAGATCGCGCGCGAGCGCAAAATGGAATCCGAAAAGAAATATACCGACTATCAGAAATTGGATAAGATCATCATCGGTATTTGCGGCGGCGACGGGATCGGACCGATCATTTCCGCTGAATCCGAACGTCTTCTGCAATTTATATTGAAAGATGAAATTGCCGCCGGCAAGATCGAACTGCGTACGATCGAGGGTTTGACGATTGAAAACCGCATTGAACATAATCAGGCCATTCCGGATGATGTGTTGGCTGAAATCAAGGCGTGCAACGTGATTTTGAAAGCACCGACCACCACGCTGAAAGGCGGAACGCTGGAAAGCGCCAACGTTGCGATGCGCCGTGAACTGGACCTGTATGCGAATGTCCGTCCGGTCGCCGTCAAGGAAGAAGAAATCGACTGGACGTTCTTCCGTGAAAACACCGAGGGGGAATACGTTTTGGGTTCCCGCGGTGTTCAGATCGATGATACCCTTGCTTTCGATTTTAAGGTAACGACTTACGAAGGCACCAAACGAATCGCCCGCGCGGCGTTTGAATATGCCAAAAAGAACGGCAAAGCCAATGTTGCCATTGTTACAAAAGCAAATATCATGAAAAAGACCGACGGGACATTTTCGGAACTCTGCCACGAGGTCGCGAAAGATTATCCGGAAATCACCGCGGAAGACTGGTATATTGATATCATGACAGCCAATCTGGTCAATCCGCGTCAGCGCTCTAAATTCCAGGTTTTTGTACTGCCGAATCTGTACGGTGATATCATTACTGATGAGGCGGCGCAGATCCAGGGCGGAGTCGGTACGGCCGGCAGTGCGAATATCGGGGACGAATATGCGATGTTCGAAGCCATACACGGCTCGGCACCGCGTATGATCGAACAGGGCAGAGGAAAATACGCGAATCCGACCAGTATGTTCAAAGCTACCGAAATGCTGCTGCGTCATATCGGCTTTACCGAAAAGGCCGATAAACTGGATAAAGCATTGACCTACTGCACCGTGACCGAACCGAAGTTTGTTATTACCGGACGGGATGACGGTGCCACGGGTGCGGAATTTGCCGATTATTTGATGGCAACGATCGAAACGATGTAAGATGTAAAAAAAGTCGTCTTTCTTTTGAAAGACGACTTTTTTATGCTTGGTGCCTTAAGGCGCGGAAATAAACCCCCAGTTCTACTGGGGGAAGAAAAACGAGCGAAGCTACAATAAAACGGGCGAGCTTGATGCAAGCCCGAAAAGACTTAAATAAAAGAAGAACCTCTTGTATAATGGTAATGGT
>JAZRWX010000087.1:0-1520 GCA_045599905.1 Acutalibacteraceae bacterium | reverse complement strand
TTATACGTCTTTTTGCGTTCCGTTTCAACGGACCCCTGGCCGTTTTTTGCAACTTGCTGATTGTACCATTCTTCATAGGTGGTATTTTTTGGCATAGGCTTTCCAGAATTGAACCAGTCCAGTTCGTCGTCCGGATCGTATTCGACGGTAGTACAACGGTCGTTCGGGTGCATAGGTGGGTAATTGACGCCCGGTTGTGCGTCCTTCACTTTGAAGTGTTTCCCGTCCAGGGCGCCGCAGACTTCGCAAGTGCGACTGTCAAGCGTGGCGACGTATTCGTATTCTTCGACGCCGGCTTCCTTGTATGCGGCCCGATCTGCTTCGCTGTGAATGTGTGACGCTTCCGTCCGGATCAGACGTTCAGCGTTCTTGTATGACTGGCCCATTTTAGCGGAAAGGGCGGCGGACATTGTTCCTATGCTCTTTCCCTGGATAATTCCCTGGGTCAGAATTTCCCTGGTGTTGAATATAAGTGCCTGTTTGTTTTGCCACAAGCGATCCGAAAACATAGCACCAGACCAGGGATAAGAAACGACTGATTCAATAGCCGAATAGTCGATCTTTGATATTTCGTTGAAGAACCCGGCCCTTGATTGTAGGTCATAACACTTTTTGTAATAACCTTCTACGAAAGAATCGCCGAATTCCTGTTTCATTTGCACGACACCTTTGTCAAACAGGTCATCCAGAATAAGATCAATTTGACCTTGTAAGGCTTCAAGTCTTGAAATGGAACTATTTGTCGAAAGCGCGTCCAGTTCTGCGGTAAGAAGTCTTTTAACCTTCGGGTCCTGAACTGCCGCGATCCTGTCAACGTATGCGGCAAGGTCGGCCTTCCATTCCTGGAATTCCTTTCGGTTCAGAAGGCGAACGGCTTGATCGTATGTAAGACCGTATTTGCCGGCGTATTTCGAATAGAATCCTTCAACTTCACGCCGGATCGCCTTTGCGGCCGCTTCGTATTCCTTGAACATTTTCGCGGAAAGTCCGGCGCCCTTCAAGTAGGCTTCTTGTTCGCGTTGTAACGCTCTTTTGATCCAGTAATCTTTATTCGTCATTGCCGTCACCGCCATTCAGACCGGCGTTGTTGTCGCCGTCGTCCTGGCCGGCGTTATTCGCGCCCATAGTGTCGTCAAAAAGACCTTCGCCGAATTCTTCCATTGCGGCTTTCTTTTCTTCTTCGATCCTGGCCAGTTCTTCTTCCGCGTCTGTAACCCACGGGTGATTTTGAAGAATAGTCCTTTTCGACAGAATACCGTCGGAAGTTCTGGCGTTGTTGATAACGTCTGTTTCATTTACAGGAAGGTCCATATTGTATATGATATCAAACGTTTCGTTTGTGAAGTCGCCCTGTTTTGTAACCTGTAAATAAGCGTCAATGAAGATTTTCAGACGTTGGAAAGTGTCTTTCAGTTCAGTCCCCAGGGAATCGCAGTCGGCGTCAAGGTCCATATAACGGAAATTGATCGCAGTTCCGGAAGCGTTTCCCAGGTCGGGGTCCTTCGTATCAACACCGGCCG